>JBARBX010000032.1:0-2914 GCA_049793535.1 Steroidobacteraceae bacterium
CTGCTGTTCCGCACCGTGCATCTGTTTTTCTTGAAGGACGTGCAGACCGGGCTGGTGTGGCTGACCAAGATCGTCACCGACCCGTTCAACGACGTGAAGACCTATTGGAAGTCGCCCTTTTACTTGATGCGGGGCGAGCTGATCGACCCCATGGGCGACGTCGAAGCCGTCGAAGCCCATCGCGCCTGAATCATTTCCTTGAACACGCGGCGCCTGATCGACTTGTTGGTGAGCCGCGGTGCGGACCACCACCAGCCGTCGCGCCGCATCTCCCCGGCCGCCGACAGAACTCGATCCGCGACTTCCGCATAATCCGCGTCCGTGTAGTTCAGGCTGAAAATGAGGCGCCCCGTGCCGACCCAGGAGAGGCCGAGCCCAGCGGCGCGCAAGTAGTATTGAAACATCCAGTTATAACGCGAGGCGCCAAGGTAGTAGATGGTCCAAATGGTGGACAGATTTGCCACGCGCACGGGAAATTCCCCGGCGGCCAATCGCTCATTCAGGGCGCAGGCCCTGGAATTCCAGACCTCATCGAGGCCCTGATAAAGGGCGCGTACGGCTGGGCTGTCGAGCCTGTGCAGAAATTCGTGCATGGAACCCATGACGTAGGGGTGCGAATTGAATGTGCCGCGCGCGAAACAGACATCGGCGGGCCGATCCTCGCGAAACCGGCGCATGAACTGCGCGCGGCCGCAGAGAACCCCGACGGGAAGTCCGCCGGCCACGGTCTTGCCGTAAGTGACCATGTCGGCACGCACGCCGAAGTACTCCTGCGCCCCGCCCACCCCGAGCCGAAAGCCGACGAACACTTCGTCGAAGATCAGCACGATCCCGCGCGCGCTGCACACTTCGCGCAATTGCCGCAGCCATGCGGCGTAGGCTTCCCGGTCGAAGTGCGCCTTGCGGCCGCTGTCGATGAGAGTCGAGTCGCCCGGTGCGCTCACGTTCGGATGCAATGCCTGCAGCGGATTGACCAGCACACAGGCGATGTCGCGGCGGCCGCGCAGCACGCGCAAACTCGCCCGGTCCATGTCCTTCAAGGTATAGGTCTCGCGGGCGGCCAGCGGGTTGCCGACGCCGGGCTGCACATCGCCCCACCATCCGTGGTACGCGCCGCAGAAGCGGACCAGGTGGGTTCGCCGGGTGTGGTAGCGCGCCAGCCGTACCGCCTGCATCACGGCCTCGGTGCCCGACATGTGGAAGGAAACCTCGTCCAGTCCGGATATTTCCAACAGGCGCCGCACGTTGTAGGCGGTCACGGGATGGTATGCGCCCAGCACCGGCCCCAGGCCGCGGACTTTCTCGGCGCCGCGGTCGATGCACTCCTTGTAGAAGTCGTAGCCGAAGACGTTGACTCCGTAAGAACCCGTCAAGTCGTACAGCCGATTGCCGTCGAGATCGGTGACGGTCACGCCGGACGAGGATTCGACGAAGTTCCCGGACTTGAAGTGGCGCCGGACGAAGGCGCTGAATTGAAACGGCACCCGGTAGCGGGAGGTGAACTGCAGATCCGAGACGCTGCCGGCGATTTCGCCCGTGAGCTCGGCGGTCTTCTTGAAGCGCTCGGCGAATACGGCGGCGAGGCGAGCGAAACCGGCGCGCCGCGCCGCGGCGATGTTCTCGGGCGCCGCGTCGGCTTCGAAGAAGCGCGACTCGTCGTACTCGTAGAAAGGCACCAGCGACGCGAAGCGGCGGGCCATCCGCGAATGCCCGGTGAGCGAGCGGTGCTTGGCGCGCGAAAGCTCGAGCCGCGTCCACAGTTTGCGCAGAATCAGGGCGAGCGCGATGGCGCCCAATGCGTACAGGATGTTCGTGCTGATCGCCGTGCTCCTCGGGTTGCCGTGTGGCGCGAACTGTATTGCAGGCGAATGACACTGAGATGACCGCAAAATCCCTGATCGCTCGATTCGCTCAGCAGGAGGACATCAATTTTCTCCTCACCAACCGCATTCCGCGCGGCCTGCTGACGCATTTCATGGGGTGGTTGAGCCGGATCGAGCAGCCCTGGCTGTGCGGCGGCGGTATCGCCTTGTGGAAGTTGTTCACCGATCTGGACTTGAGCGAAGCCAAGCAGCGGCGTTTTAAAAGTCTGCACGATTGCTTTACCCGGGAACTCAAGGACGGCGCCCGGCCCATCGATCCGGATCCCCGCATTCTGGTCAGCCCCTGCGATGCGCTCATCGGCGCGTCGGGAACCGTGACGGCGGGGGCCGTGCTGCAGGCCAAGGGGTTTCCATACCCGCTCGAGGATCTCCTGGGTGACGCAGAACTCGCGCGCTACTACCACGGAGGGCAGTACGCAACCCTGCGTCTGACCTCGAGCATGTACCATCGATTCCATGCCCCCGCCGATTGCACGGTGGAGCAGGTCAACTACATCTCCGGCGACACCTGGAATGTGAATCCGATCGCGCTCAAGCGGGTCGAGAGACTGTTCTGCAAGAACGAGCGGGCGGTGATTCGCTGCCGGCTGTCATCCGGTGCGCTGATTACCCTGGTGCCCGTGGCCGCAATTCTGGTCGCGAGCATGCGCCTGAAGTTTCTCGACGTGCGGCTGCATCTGCGCTATCTCGGACCGAATGTCATCCCCTGCAACGTCGCCCTCGGCCGGGGGGAGGAAATGGGCTGGTTCGAGCACGGCTCCACCATCATCGCGTTCGCGCCGCAAGGCGCGGCCTTGAGCGAGGGGGTGCGCGAGGGTGAGCGCATTTGCATGGGGCGGGCGTTGATGCAGATCGATGGAATCGACACCGGCCCGTGACCCCATTTGGTCGCGGGCCGGGCGGCGGCCGAGCGGAAAGAAAATCCCTCGACGGACGGTCTACTGCATATGAAATCGTCAACCCTGCGCCTCGCCGTATTGGCATCCATCCTCGCCGCGCCCGCCGCGCCCGCCGCGCCCGCCGCGCCCGCC
>JBARBX010000033.1:0-8493 GCA_049793535.1 Steroidobacteraceae bacterium
CGGCAGATTGAAACTCCCCGCTCCCAATGGCGAGTACCTTGCGTTTCGGAAGCGACTTCGCAAACCAAACGAAGTCCAACGGACCTGATCGGCCTGATTTGACTTCGTACAAGTTTTCGCGGGCATCGACAAAATCGATCTCATGCTCCTTTGACGCCCAATACCAGATGGCTTCTGGATCCTCGACGCCCGCGATGCACTGCCGCCGGAAGAGCTCCTGAGCTACGAGCCATTCGATCCACTTTGCCCTCTCCTGGGGCTCAAGGGCGTTGAAATCACCAACCTGCGTCATTCTGTTCGGGCTGAACGCGAGCGCAACGGACAGATTGACGAAATGAAACTTCGCGGGCCTGCGCTGGAGCGGCACACCTCTGTCGGCATCCCATTGATACGAGGGAACGACCGCGAGCAGATCCGACAGCTGTTCGACGTACTCGGCAGCAATTGTGTTGTTAGCGAGACCGGACTCGCGGGCGAGCTTCAGATACCCCGTTCGCGAGCCAGCCTGGGCGAAGAGCGTTCGCATCAACGCGAGCAGAAACTGTCGCGACCGTCCGCTTCTGACGATCTCGCCGATGATCCAGTCACGAATGATCTCGAAGAAATACTCCGGTACTCGCTCTCGCTGCCCAATCTCCATCGCCGCAATCGGCGACCCGCCGCTCAGCAGGTAGGCTTTCCACGTATCATCGCCCAGCTCCGTTCGGAACTGGGCGTGAAAGTCCTTGTATGACACTCCCGTGAATAAGTACTCGGTCCGCGCTAGCTTTCCTTTCCTGCCGGGAAGCCGTTCGGAGCCGCGACGGATGTCAGCCGCTTTTGAGCCGGTAGTGATAACAAGTACGTTGCGAAGTTGACCGCGGTCGGCAATACGCTTCAGCGCCCGTTCCCAGTTCTGCACAGCCGATATCTCATCGATAAACAACCGCCGCACCGCGGCTTTGGGGCGGAACAGCGAGACCACCTCCAGCACCCGAGTCTCCAGCTCGTCCGCATCAGTGATGTCGTCACCGTTAAGGAAGTATGCCGAGCCTGCGCCATGCGTCTCCAGGGTTTGTTTGATCTCAAGCTCGAGCCATGTACTTTTGCCGAATTGGCGAGGCCCTCGAATTAGGATGATTCCGGCTTCCGTCGGTAGTTCGTCGAGTCCGAAACTGAAACGAAAGGTGCACGGCTGATCGCGATACTCCGTGATCTTCGGCCACAGGTCATCACGGTGTATTTCGCCCTTTGAAAACAGGAGGTTACGACTATTAACGTCCATAACGTTAAATATCTTAACGTTCAGAACGTTAATGTCAAGGAGCGCATTCAACTGTGCCCGTCAGCGCAAATTCAGAGGCCAGGCCGTCGCCGCGGCCCGACGCGCGCTCGTCGAAGGACCTTGCCGCACCGAGGCAATGGCAGTCAATGTCGACGGTACCGGAACGACCAGCAATTTTCGGTCACCCGCGAAGGAGAGTACCTTGCCGTCCAGGCTGATAGCGCCGTCAGGTTCGGCGGGGCAGATGTGGCATCGAAGACAAACACCCGCGGCGTCACCGTCGGCTGAGTCGACACATCGCTCCGATAGCTCAGCACGTAGATGCGCGAACCGTCGGGCGTCAGCTGCCCGTTCTTCGCATAGTAGCTCATCGGAAGCCCGCCGCCCGGGATTGTCGCCGTTCCCAGCACATTGAACGCGCCGTCGCGCAGAGTCGCGTTGTCGAATAGC
This sequence comes from Steroidobacteraceae bacterium, assembly GCA_049793535.1. Taxonomy (GTDB): domain Bacteria; phylum Pseudomonadota; class Gammaproteobacteria; order Steroidobacterales; family Steroidobacteraceae; genus Bog-1198. The sequence goes on from JBARBX010000033.1 coordinate 1,715, forward strand.
GCCTTGTCGCCGCTCCCGCTCACCGAAAAATAGTAACTGAATGTTGCGCCGCCTGGATTGGTCCTGAAGGCGGAATCGGCTGCATTCATGTACAGCATCGCCGAGGGGGCCGCTCGAAGAACTCTGAGTGATGATCAGCCGCTCTCCGTCCCGGGACATGGCGAACCACGGCCCATCGTCAAAATCGGTTGCTATTGTGTTCAGCATAACCAGCGTCGGCGACAGCGAGGCCGGCGTAATATACGCCAGGTTTCCGAAGCCGCCGGGCAACGGGGCGACGGCCAACCAGGTGCGCGCGTCATTGGTCGTCGGGATGCCGAATCCGAGGGTCGAAAACAGCGGCTGGAAGACGACCGATTGCGCCACGGACTGTGTTGTCGCAAGCGTCGACGGATGGAGGGTCTCTATGACGCCGGGTTCGCCGCATAGATCGATTCGCGCTCCGCATCGTACGCCAACGAACGGAGTGACCCTCCTGTCGGTATTGCCGAATAGGCATAGAACGCGAGATGGAGGTCGGAGGAACGCGCTGCTCGTAAAACCGTCGGAAATGCCGTCAGGTTTTTCCCAATGCGTAAAACCTCAGGCGAGCCATTGTTTCGCGCTCTGCTCCTCCTCGTGCTCGAAAGCCGCGTCAAAGGCGCGGGTCGCGCAACCGATCCGAATTCACTGCGAATTGGAAATCGCAATTCCCGGCGGCTCCCACGCCTGGGTGCGTGAATTGCAGCTTACAGGCGCGCATTTCTGTTGGTCGAATGACTTAAAGTGGCCGGCAACGGCCCGATTGCTCGCTCCAGACCCGCCTCCGTTATTTGCAGGGTTCCCCGAGTTCCTCCGTATTGGCTTGACGGTAAAATTCCGAAACAGAACACGGAGAAAAATTTTACCGTCAGATTTACCATCAAAATCGCTGGGAGCGATAGATGTAGATAGACGGCGATAGATCCCGAAAGCCCCTATTCACTCCCACTCGATAGTCGCCGGCGGCTTCCCTGAAATGTCGTAGACCACGCGCGAGATGCCCGGCACCTCGTTGATCACGCGATGCGCGACGCGGTCGAGAAATTCATAGGGCAGGCGCGCCCAACGTGCCGTCATGAAGTCGATGGTCTCCACCGCGCGCAGCGCGATCACGTGATCGTAGCGACGCCCGTCGCCCATCACCCCGACGGAACGGACCGGCAGGAACACCGCGAAGGCCTGGCTCACTTTGTCGTAGAGATCGTGGCGGCGCAGCTCTTCGATGAAAATCGCATCCGCTCGGCGCAGCAGATCGGCATACGGCTTATGGACTTCGCCCAGGATGCGCACGCCCAATCCGGGGCCGGGAAAGGGATGTCTCTGCACCATGTCCGCAGGGAGTCCGAGCTCCAACCCCAGCTTGCGCACTTCATCCTTGAACAATTCGCGCAACGGTTCCAGAAGCTTGAGCTTCATGTGCTCCGGCAATCCGCCGACATTGTGGTGCGATTTGATGACGTGTGCCTTGCCGGTTTTACTGCCGGCCGATTCGATCACGTCCGGATAGATGGTGCCTTGCGCCAGCCATTTGACGTCTTTGAGCTTGGCCGCTTCCTCATCGAAAATTTCGACGAAAATGCGGCCGATGATCTTGCGCTTCTTCTCGGGATCCGCCTCCCCGGCGAGCGCCGCCAGGAAGCGCCGTTCGGCGTCGACGCGGATCACGCGCACGCCCATGTGCTCCGCGAACGTCGCCATCACCTGGTCGCCTTCGCCCAGGCGCAGCAGTCCGTGATCCACGAACACACAGGTGAGCTGGGCGCCGAGGGCGCGATGCAGCAAGGCTGCCAGCACCGAGGAGTCGACCCCGCCGGAGAGTCCCAGCAACACCTTGTCGCCGCCGACCTGGGCGCGAATTCGCCTCACGCTGTCCTCGATGATGTTGCCGGTGGCCCAATCGGCCGAGCATCCGGCAATCTCGCGTACAAAGCGCCGCAGAATTTCGCCGCCTTGCAGGCTGTGCGTCACTTCGGGATGGAACTGCAGCCCGTAGAAACGGCGGGACTCATCAGCCATCGCCGCGAGCGGCGCGTTGTCGCTGGAGCCGATGACCTTGAACCCCGGCGGCACTGCGACCACTCGATCGCCGTGGCTCATCCAGACGTCGAGCACCCGGCGGCCCTGCACGTCGCGATTGTCCTCGAGACCGTCGAGCAGCGGCGAGTCGCCGGTCGGCCGAACTTGCGCGGCGCCGAACTCCCGATGACTGGAGGATTCGACTTGGCCGCCCAATTGTGCGGCCATGGTCTGCATCCCATAGCAAATTCCGAGTACCGGTACGCCGGCCGAAAACACCTCTTTGGGAGCTTCCGGACCCTTGACGTCATAAACCGACTCGGGTCCTCCCGATAGAATGATCGCCTTCGGCGCGAAGCGTTTGATTTGTTCGCCGCCTACATCGCAGGTGTAGATTTCCGAGTACACGCCGAGCTCGCGCACCCGCCGCGCGATCAATTGTGTGTACTGAGCACCGAAATCGAGTATGAGGACCCGGTCAGCGTGGATGTCCGGCATCAACCGATCCGGTAGTTGGGCGCTTCTTTGGTGATGGTCACGTCGTGCACATGACTCTCGCGGACGCCCGCATTGGTGATTCGGACGAACTGCGGGCGGGTGCGCATCTCTTCGATGCTGCCGCTGCCCGTGTAACCCATGGCGGCGCGGAGGCCTCCTGAAAGCTGATTCAGGATCGCGACCAGACTGCCCTTGTAGGGGACCCGCCCCTCGATGCCTTCCGGCACGAGCTTTTCCAACTCGGTGGTCGTGTCCTGGAAGTAGCGGTCGCTCGAGCCGTGTGCCTGCGCCATCGCGCCCAAGGACCCCATACCGCGATAGGCCTTGTACGATCCACCCTGGTACAACTCGACGTCCCCGGGAGATTCCTCGGTGCCGGCGAACATGCCGCCGATCATCACGCAGTGCGCTCCGGCCGCCAGCGCCTTGGCGATGTCGCCGGAATAGCGGATTCCGCCGTCGCCGATCACCGGCACCCCGCTGCCCTCCAGCGCCTTGGAAACACGCGCGATGGCGCTGATTTGCGGCACACCGACGCCGGCGATGACCCGGGTCGTACAGATCGAACCCGGTCCAATGCCCACCTTGACCCCATCGGCTCCGTGCTTGACCAGGTCGAGCGCCGCCTCGGCGGTCACGATGTTGCCGCCGATGACCTGCATGTCGGCGTAACGCGCCTTGATCTTCGACACCATTTCCAGCACACCGCGCGAGTGGCCGTGCGAGGTGTCGACCACCACGACATCGACTCCCGCTTCGCGCAACGCCGCAACCCTGTCCAAGGTGTCCGGCGAGGTGCCGACGGCCGCGCCGACGCGCAGCCTGCCCACTCCGTCCTTGCAGGCATTCGGAAATTCGGTGGCCTTCTGAAAGTCCTTTACCGTGATCATGCCCTTGAGTTCGTGGTCGCCTGCCACCACCAGAACCTTCTCGATGCGGTGCTTGTGCAGCAGCGCGAGCACCTGATCCTTGGGTGCATTTTCGCGTACCGTGATCAAGCGGTCCTTCGGCGTCATGACGGAGGAAACCGGAGCGTCCAATTTGGTTTCGAAGCGCAAATCCCGATGCGTGACGATGCCGACGACTTTCGTGCCCAAAACCACCGGTACCCCGGAGATGTTCTTCGAGCGGGTGAGCTCGATGACCTGACGAATCGTCATATCCGGTTTCACGGTGATCGGGTCGCTGATCACGCCGCTCTCGAATTTCTTGACGCGGTCGACCTGACGCGCCTGATTGCCGATGGACATGTTCTTGTGGATGATGCCGATACCGCCTTCCTGGGCGATGGTGATGGCCAGCCGCGCCTCGGTCACGGTATCCATCGCGGCGGATACCACGGGGAGATTGACTTGGATTTCGCGGGTCAGCTTGCTGGCCAGCGAGACATCGCGGGGCAGCACTTCCGAATATGCCGGCACCAGCAAAACATCGTCGAATGTGAGTGCCTCTTCAAGAATACGCATAGGGTAGCGTTCACAGGTTCATCTAAGAGGCGGCGCATTGTACCTTGCGCTTGCGGCGCGGTAAACCGCTATCATTTGCGCATGGAAACAGCCGAACCCGCATCCTCCCTCGCGCGGCCGGAGCGCGACATTTACAGCGTTTCGCGGCTCAACCGCGAGGTCAGGGTGCTGCTGGAGCGCGGATTCGGCGCCTTGTGGCTGGAGGCGGAAATCTCCAATTTCGCAAGACCGAGCTCCGGCCACTGGTATTTCTCGCTCAAGGACTCGGCGGCGCAGGTTCGCTGCGCGATGTTCCGGCAGCGGAATATGCTGTGCGCCTTCACGCCGCGGGACGGGCAGAAAGTCCTGGTGCGGGCCCGCATCGGGCTGTATGAGCCCCGCGGCGAGTACCAACTCATCGTCGATCACATGGAGGACGCGGGCCTGGGCGCGCTGAAACGGCAGTTCGAGGAGCTGTCCGCCCGGCTCAACCTGGAAGGTCTGTTCGCCGCCGACCGCAAGCGTTCGCTGCCCCGGCTGCCGCGGCGGATCGGCATCATCACCTCGCCCACCGGTGCTGCGGTCCGCGACATTCTGCACGTGCTGGCGAGGCGCTTTCCGGCCGCGGCCGTGCTGATCTACCCGGTATCCGTCCAGGGCGCGCAGGCCGCAACGGAAATCGTGGCGGCGCTCGAGTCGGCCGGCGTGCGCGCCGAATGCGATGTATTGATCCTGGCTCGCGGTGGCGGCTCGTTGGAGGATTTGTGGGCGTTCAACGACGAGCGCTTGGCGCGGGCCATCGTGGCCTCGCCCATCCCGGTCATCACCGGCATCGGCCACGAAATCGACTTCACCATCGCCGACTTTGCCGCCGACGTGCGCGCGCCCACGCCCTCCGCGGCGGCTGAGATCGCCGTGCCCGACGCGGACGAGTGGCGCAACGCCTTCGTACGATTCGGCGTGCGGCTGCAGCGCGGACTGCGCCGTCGTCTGGAGGAGCAGGGGGAACGTCTGCTGTGGCTTACGGGGCGTTTGGGGCAAGCAAGCCCCGCCGCCCGATTGGGCGCGCGCGCGCAACGATTGGACGAACTTGAGCAGTCGCTGCTTCGCGCACTGCGCCGCCGGCTCCAGGAACATCGAGAACGCCTGCGCTGGCTGACAGGGCGAGCCGCATTGGCAAGCCCGTCGGCTCGACTGAAGCAACAGGGTTTGCGGCTTGAAAATTGGGATCATCGACTGAATCGGGCGATGCTGCAGGCCATCGTCTCGAGGCGCGACAAGCTGCTGCCCCTGATCCGTACCCTGAACGCGGTCAGCCCGCTCGCGACTCTGGATCGCGGCTACGCCATCGTCAGTGTCGAAGGAGGTGCGATCCTGCGCAATGCGGCCGACGCCAAGCTGGGCACGCTCATCGATGCGCGCCTGGCGCAGGGTAGGCTGCGCGCCAGAGTCGAGGGAGCCTCGTGATCCGCGGATCGGCGCTCGCGCTCGCGACGTTGAGCTGGACAGTGGTCGCGCCCCCCGCATCCGCCTCGAGTGTGGATCTGCCCCGGGAGAATCCGGTGCCGGGCGGCATCAAGATCATCCGTCTCGATTCCGTGGGCCCTGCCATGCCCTATGTCGATTCGGACGGACACCGCGCGTTGGTCGTCCAAGACGGCTCGAGCTGGGTGGCGGTGGTCGGAATCCCGCTGTCGGCGCCGCTCGGAATGCACACGGTGATCGTGCACGGGACGAACGGCCGACAGGAGATCGAATTCCCCGTGCACGATAAGCACTACGTCACCCAGTCCCTAAAAGTAGCGCCGGGCCAGGTCAATTTGTCGGCTGCGGATCTTGCTCGGGTCAATCGGGAAAGGATTCGCATCGATCATGCACTCGAGCGTTGGTCGGATTCGCCGCCGGAGTCTCTGCGCCTGCCTCAACCCGTGCCCGGTCCCCGCAGCAGCTCGTTCGGTTCCCGACGCGTATTCAACGGCGAATCCCGCAATCCGCACAGCGGCATGGATATCGCGGCGCCCAGCGGCACTGCCGTGCGGATACCCATCGCCGGCACGGTGGTCGACACCGGCGAGTTCTTTTTCAACGGCAATACGGTATTCGTCGATCACGGCCGCGGTCTGATCAGCATGTACTGCCATCTCAGCGCCATCGACGTCGAACCCGGCCAACATCTGGCTGCGGGTACACGCATCGGCGCCGTCGGCATGACCGGACGCGCCACCGGCCCTCATCTGCATTGGGGACTGAATCTCAACCGCGCATGGGTCGATCCGGAACTATTCCTGCCCGAACCCTGACCCCTCGTTGTCGCCAGGGGGCTAGCTGGCGCCGCCCAGCATGTGATCGACCGCCGCGGCCTCCAAGGGATGCGCGAGTGCGGCTTGCCGCAGGCGCGCGCTGTGCTCTTGCACGGCTGCGCCGGAAGGCTGCATTTCGATCTGACCCTGGAAGAACGCGCCTTCGGTGATTCCCACCCGCGGCGCGAATACATTGCCCTTCACCTTGGCGGTGGCGCGAATGTTCACCGACTCGGTGGCATACAGGTCGCCGTCGACCTTGCCGTCGATGACAATGACGCGGGCGCGGATATCGCCCTTCATCGTGCCGTCCGTTCCCACGGTGAGGCTTTGAGTGTGCGTGATCGAGCCTTCCACGCTGCCCTGGATGATCAAATCTTCCTGGGCGGACAATTCACCGCGGAATCGCAAAGTGGGGCCCAAGACCGAGACCTTCGGAGCCGATTCAGGAGCGCGGGCTTCCGGCGCCCGCGGTTCAGCGGCGCGCGGCTGCGGAGCG
>JBARBX010000034.1:0-5168 GCA_049793535.1 Steroidobacteraceae bacterium
GCGCGCCGGCTCCACCAGCGGCTCGCGCGGCGGCGCCTGCGACACGTCCTTGGCGCCGCTGCGGCGCATGGCTTCGACCTGCATGTCGCGGATCTGCGCTTCCACGATGGTATTCGGCACGTCGATGGGATTGGTGCGGTAGAGTTTCTCCATCACCTCCACCTTGTTGCGGTTGCGCAGCGCCTGCTCGAGCTCGCGGCGCATGTTGGCCGCGACATCCTCGCGCAGCTTCGGCACGCCGCCCTCGGTGACGCCGAAGGATTTGCAGAATTCCTCGTCGATTTCCGGCAGCACCGGCTCCTCGACCGACTTCACGTCGGTGCTGAAGATTGCGGCCTTTCCCGCCAATTCAGTGGCGCGATAATCGGCGGGAAAACTCACGCCGATGTCGCGATGATCGCCGCCCGCGGCGCCGATCAGACCCTGCTCGAGTTCCGGCAGCATCCTGCCTTCGCCGAGCACGATCCCGATGTTCTGGCCCTTGCCTCCGGCAAAATCGACGCCGTCGATTTTGCCCAGAAAATCGATGGTGACCTTGTCGCCGCTCGCCGCCGCACGGCTCACCGCGGAATACTTCATTTGCTGCTTGCGCAGGCGCTCGATCATGGCGTCGATGTCGCTTTCGGTGACCTCGGCGCGCACCCGCTCCAGTTCCAGCGAGTCCATGGGTTTGAGGGCCACTTCCGGGAATACCTCAAACGTCGCGATGTAGCGCAGGTCCTGGCCTTCGTCGATGCTCTGCGGCTCGATGCGCGGGTTGCCGGCGGGGGATAGCTGTTTCGACGTCACCGCCTCGGCAAAGCTCGATTGCAGCAACTCGCCGATCACTTCGCGGTGCACCTGCACCCCGAATTGCTGGCGGATCACCTTGATGGGTGCCTTGCCCGGGCGAAAACCTTTCAGTCGCGCGGTGCGGCTCAAATTCTTGAGGCGCGCGGCGATTTCCTGGGTGACGCGCTCGGCGGGCACCTGCACTTGCATGCGCCGCTCCAGTTTGCTGATACTCTCGACAGAAACCTGCATGTCAATCCTCGTGGGTGTTGCTCTCGTCTGCGGCGGCGGCCAGTGCGCTGGTGCGAAAGGCGAGACTCGAACTCGCACGGGTTTCCCCACCAGATCCTAAGTCTGGCGCGTCTACCAATTCCGCCACATTCGCATCGGGTAGCTCCCAAGTATAGCCGACTCGACCCCCCGCCGGTTACGCGGACGAGGCTAGCGGGGCTCGCTCTCGCGCACCAGGAGCCGGGCCACCTCCCGCAGGGCCGGAAGGCCGTTTTCGAGCATGAAGTAGAGCGGACTGTCACCCTCGAACGGCGGGGTCTCCCGCGGCGCATGCATCCACGCCCAGGCGCGATCTGACGAGCCGGCATCCGCGGTCAAAGAATATTGAATGTTGGCGATCAGCGCCGCGCGCTCCTGCTGCGTTGCGGAAAGACGCGGCGCTTGGCCCAAGCGATAGCGCTTGAGCACCTGCGGCGAGGGTATCTTGAGCAGACGGCATTGCTGCAGGGGCGAGAGCTCCCAGGCGTCGGCGATGGTGAAGAAGCGCTTCAGGGCGCTGGTGCTGGTATGCCGGGCAGCGCGGCGGCTTGCCGGCTGCAGCACCAATCGAGGTCCCGTACGAGGTTTGCTGGGCAATGCTGTTCTCACGCTAACCCGCTAGCATACTCCCTGGAGCTGAGCGGCTCGCCAGGCGTGCGTTATCATGGCCCTATGACCTTAACCTTCGCAGAACGGCTCGCCCGGGCGCAACTCGTGAGCGGGAGCCTCTTGTGCGTCGGCCTCGACCCGGACCCTGCGATGCTGCCCCGGGACTTGGGAGAAGCCGGCGGCGCACCGCTTCTGGCCTTCAACCGGCGCATCGTTGACGCCACGGCTGATGTCGCCGCCGCCTATAAGCCGCAAATCGCCTTCTACGGCGCGCAGGGCGCAGAGGACCAGCTTCTTGCGACCATCCGCTACATCCGCGAGCGCGCGCCCTCCGCCCTGGTCATCCTGGACGCCAAGCGCAGCGACATCGGCAATACCGCCGAGGCCTATGTCCGCGAGGCCTTCGATCGCTACGACGCGGATGCGGTGACCGTCAATCCCTACATGGGCGAAGACTCGGTGCGCCCGTTTCTCGCACGACCCGACCGAGGCGCCATCCTTCTCTGCCGCACCTCGAACCCGGGTGCCAGGGATTTCCAGGATCTACTCACCGACGGCATGCCTCTGTATCGCAGAGTGGCCGAGCGCGCCGCGGGACATTGGAATGAACACCGCAATCTCATGCTGGTGGTGGGCGCCACCTATCCACGCGAAATGGCGGAGTTGCGCCTCGCACATCCCGAGGTGTCCTTCCTGGTGCCGGGCATCGGCGCCCAGGGCGGCGACCTCGAGGCCACGTTGGCGGCCGGATTGGACGCGCGCCGCGCCGGGCTCCTGATCAGCTCCTCACGCAACATCATCTACGCCGGAGGCGGCGGGGCCGGCGCCATCCGCACGGCGGCGGCGGATCTCAAGATGGCGATCAACCGAGGGCGCCCAGACGAGCTGCGGACGGCGCGCCCGGTGAGTGCGGCCTAGAACGCACTCTTATAATTCGCCCGTTGACGATCACCGTGGCGTCCTCGCGCGCGAGCGCGGCCGCGATTCGAGAATCAGGTATTTCGACTCTCGCAGCAAGGAGCAGGAAGGTCGCCTGAGAGATTCTCGGCGTACCCAAATGCGCCTACATCAGTTCTCTGGTCCATCGCTGCGGAAACCCTTTACTGAAGAACCGTCTCCATCGGCACCGAGTTCAGCTTGTAGACCACCCCATCCTTCATCACGAAGCTGACGCGCTTCATCAAGCTGATGTCGTCGATGGGATTGCCCGGCACCGCCACCACATCGGCGATCTTGCCCACGGCCACCGTGCCCAGATCCTTGTCGTGCCGCAGCAGCTGCGCGGCATTGATGGTCGCCGCCTGGATGGTGAACATCGGCGGCATGCCCGCCCCCACCATCAATTCGAACTCATGCGCATTCTGGCCATGTGGGTACACGGCGGCATCGGTGCCAAAGGCGATTTTGACGTGCGCCTTGTAGGCACGCCCCGCGGTCGCCTGGATCAGAGGGCCGATCGCCGCGGCCTTGGCGGCCACTTGCGGCGGATAGTAGCCGGGCACCTTGGCCTGCCGCGCGACGAAATCGCCGGCGATGATGGTGGGCACGTACCAGGTGCCATGTTCCACCATGAGCTTCATGTCCTCGGCATCCATGAAGGTGCCGTGCTCGATGGAGTCGACCCCGCCGATCACGGCGCGGCGGATCGCTTCGGCGCCGTGCGCATGCGCGGCCACCGCGAATCCATAATCGCGGGCGGTCGCGACCACGGCCTTGATTTCTTCCAGGGTCATCTGCGCATTGTCGCCATTCGTGTTCTCGTCGAGCACGCCCCCCGAGGGCATGATCTTGATCAGGTCATCGCCCAGCTTGTAGTGCAACCGCACAGCCTTCACCGCATCTTCCGGGCTGTTGATGATGCCGTCGGTGGGCCCGGGATCGCCCGCGAGATCAGTGCGGTAACCGTTGGTCGGATCGGCGTGCCCGCCGGTGGTGCCCATCGCCCGGCCGGCGGTGTAGATCCGCGGTCCCGGAACGATGCCCGCATTGATGGCGTTGCGCAGCGCCACCGATTCGTTGGCCTGATCGCCGACATTGCGCACCGTCGTGAATCCGGCCAACAAGGTGCGCCGCGCATACACCGTGGAGCGAATCGCATAGTCGGCGATGTTCCAATGAAACTTATCCACGTACTGGGTGCGGCTGGTCTCCCCCGTGAGATGAACATGCGCATCGATCAGTCCCGGCATGCAGGTTTGGGTCGACAGGTCGATGCTCTTCGCGCCCGCGGGCGACTGCGCACCGCCCTGCACATCCTTGATTCGGCCGCCCTCGATGAGAATCGTCGTCGCGCCCAGCATTTTGCCGTTGGCTGTGTCGATGAGATGGCCGCATTGCAGAGCGGTGATCACCGGCGCGGGCGCAGGCGCATCGGCTGCGGTCGCGGCGCCGGCGAGGATCACAGCGCCGGCGGCGAGCACGGCCGCAACCACCGCGGTTATTTGGATTGGGCGTCGGCTGTCGATGGATAGGTAGCGCATGGAATCCCCTTTCGTTTTCAGCATTCCAACATAGGAACCATCTGTGTTCAAATCTCATCGCCTGCGATGGACGCCACGTGCGCGGCGACTGCCAGCGATGCCGTGAGACCGGGCGATTCCATGCCGAACAGATTCACGATACCGGCGATGCCGTGATCGGTCGGACCTGACAGACGAAAATCGGCTGCGGCCTCTCCGGGACCCGACAACTTCGGCCGCACACCGGCATAGGCCGCGGAAAGCGCTCCCTCGGCGAGCTGCGGCCAGTAACGCCGGATGGCCGCATAGAATCCGGCGGCGCGGCTGCCATTCACTTCGTAGTCGATTCGATCCACCCATTCCACGTCGGGGCCGAAACGCGCGCGCCCCGCCAGATCCACCGTCATATGAATGCCAAGGCCTCCAGCCTCCGGCAATGGGTAGATCAATCGGCTGAACGGCGCGGGTCCCTTCACAGCAAAGTAGCTCCCCTTGGCATAGCGCACGCGGGGAATGTGCGCCTCTGCCAAGCCCTCGATCGTTCGAGCCACGCGATGCGCGTCGAGTCCCGCGGCATTGACCACCCATTGGGCGCGCAGCACCGGGGCGGACTCGGAACTGATTGAGATCTCGGTTCCGCTCGATGTCGGCCGCAGAAACCTGACCGCAGCACCATAGGCGATCTGCGCTCCCCGCGACTCGGCATCCGCCAGCAGACACATCATGTAGGCGTGCGAGTCGATAATTCCGGTGGACGGCGAGGCCAGCGCGGCCACGCAGGCGAGCGCCGGTTCACCGCGACGCGCCTGATCGCCGTCCAGCCATTCCAAATCGGACACGCCGTTGACGCGGGCCTGCGCGTCGATCGCCCGCAGCCCCGCGAGCTGTTCATCGGCGACGGCCACGATGAGCTTGCCGCAGCGCCGGTGTGCAATTCCTCGCTCGGCGCAGTACCGGTAGAGCAGGTCCCGGCCGGCCACGCAGGTCCGTGACTTGAGCGAGCCTGCCGGATAATGAATGCCGGCGTGGATGACTTCGCTGTTGCGCGAACTCGTGTGC
>JBARBX010000035.1:0-2696 GCA_049793535.1 Steroidobacteraceae bacterium
CGCGAATGCCGCCGCCGCCAAGCAGGCCGCGGCGGCGAAACAAGCGGCCGAGGAGAAACGCATTGCCGATGCCAAACACGCGGCCGACGAGCGGGCGCGGGCTGATCGAGAGGCTGAATTGCGCAAGCAAATGGCCGACGAGGAGCACCGCAGAGCCGTGGAGTCGGGCCCGCTGCGCGACAGCTACATCGCCAAGCTGCGCAATAAAATCCAAAATGCCTGGATCAAGCCACCGTCGGCGGGCGTGGGTCTTGATTGCCTGGTCGAAGTGACCCAGGTTCCGGGCGGCGAAGTGACGAGCGCGCGCGTCACCCAGTGCAACGGCGATGCAGCCGCCCGTCAATCGATCGAGAATGCGGTGTATCGTGCATCGCCCCTGCCGGATCCTCCGGATCCGGCGCTGTTTGAGAGAAACTTCATATTCAGGTTCAAACCCGATGATTAAACGCATTTCATGTCTGATGGCGGTGGTCTGTTTCGCGCTCTGCTCGCGCTCCTGGGCGGAACTCGTGGTCGAAATCACAAAGGGCCAGGATCAAGCCATTCCGATCGCCATCGTTCCGTTCGCTTCGCCGGAGGCCGCCTCGGCGTCGTTCGACGTGGCGCAGATCGTGAGCAACGATCTGGCGCGCAGCGGGCGCTTCAAGCCGACGGATCGCAAGGACATGATCGAGCAGCCGCACGCCGGGGCGGGCATCTCCTTCGACGATTGGCGCAGGCTCAACAACGACTACATCGTGGTCGGGCAGGTGCAACCGTCGGGGCCGGACCGCTACCAGATCACCTTCGAACTCTACAATGTACTCACCCGGCAGCGGCTGCTGGGCTACCAGTTCAGCGCCAACAAACCCGGACTGCGGGTCGCGAGCCACCAGGTCGCGGACATGGTGTTCGAGAAAATATTGGGGATTCGCGGCGCGTTCGCCACGCGCATCGCCTATATTTCCGTGCTGGGATCCTTGCCCCGCAGGGACTATCGCCTGATCGTTGCAGATGCGGACGGAGAAAATCCCCACGTGGTGATGGAATCGAACGAACCTCTGATGTCGCCGGCGTGGTCGCCGGACGGCCAGAGGCTGGCCTATGTCTCCTTCGAGAACCGCCTGCCGTCCGTGTACGTTCAGCTCCTGAAGACCGGAGAGCGGCAGCGGGTGTCGGCTCATGCAGGGGTGAATCAGGCGCCGGCGTGGTCGCCGGACGGCAAGAAGATGGCGCTCACGCTGTCGACCCGGGACGGCAATCTGGACATCTATGTGATGGACCTGGCCACGCAGGCTCTGACCCGCATCACCGACGATCCTGGAATCGACACCGAGCCGCAGTGGTCGAAGGACGGCCAAAGCCTGTACTTCACCTCGGACCGCGCGGGCGGTCCGCAGATCTACAAGGTCGGGATTCAACCCGGCGACAAGCCGCGCCGCCTGACGTTTCAGGGCAGCTACAATGCGCGCGCCCGGATTTCGCCCGACGAATCGCAGCTGGCCTTCGTCACCCAGGAAGATGGTGCCTATCGCATTGCGACCATGGATCTTCGCGGGCGGGGCGATGTCCAAGTACTCACCAAGGGGCACTTCGATGTCAGCCCGAGCTATGCGCCGAATGGCGCGGAGATCATCTACGCGAGCCGCGACCGCGGGCGCGGCGTGCTTGCCCTGGTGAGCGCCGACGGACGGGTGCAGGAGCGGCTGGTCTCCAGCGAGGCTGAATTGCAGGAGCCCGCGTGGGCGCCGTTCTAGAGGTGAAGGGCCGGTCAAAGTACACAATTGCGGTGTTCGCCGGTAGGCTTAGTGTTTCGACAATTGGATGGAGATGACCATGAAAAGAATGATAACGATCGCATTGCTGGTAGCCGGAGTGGCACTGCTCTCGGCTTGCAAGCACCCCCCGTTGAAGGAGGCACCTAACGCCGGAACCCAGGCCCAGGGGTCATCCGAGGCGGCGGGAGCATCCTCGCAGGGTCTCAATGGTGCTGCCGGCGCCGAAGGAAGCGCCTTGGGCGGCGCTGCTGCGACCGGTGCGCTGGCACGCACGGTGATCTATTTCGACTTCGACAAGTCGGAGATCAAACCCGAGTTCGCCGATGTGGTGGCGGCTCATGCGCGCAACTTGACCAGTCATCCCAATCTCAAGATGAAGCTCGAGGGCAACACCGACGAGCGCGGCACGCGCGAATACAACATCGGGCTTGGCGAACGCCGTGCGCAGGCGGTGCGACGCGCCCTGATGCTGCAAGGGGTGGCGGAGTCGCAACTCACCACGGTCAGTTTCGGCGCCGAAAGGCCGGCGGTGGAAGGCGACGATGAGGCGGCCTGGGCGAAGAATCGGCGCGTGGAAATGGTCTACACACAGTGAGCGCGCGGATTTCCCGTGCATCGTTCGGCTGGGGCGCGGCCTGCCTCGCCGCGCTTGCGATGGCGGGTTGCGCCTCCACGCCGCCTGAGCAGGATCCTGTGCAAATCAAGCTGAACGATCTGGACACGCGCCTGGCGCGCATCGAGCGGGTGCTGGCCAATCAGAGCCTGCTCGATCTGGCCAATCGAGACGAAGCGCTGCACGCCGATTTGCGGGCCCTGCACAACGATGTCGATCAATTGACGAACAGTCTCGAGTCGGGCCGCAAGCAGCAGCGGGACTTGTACGCCGACCTCGACCGGCGCATGAAGGCGCTGGAGTCCCGCGGCGCCGCCGGTGCGGGA
>JBARBX010000036.1:0-2570 GCA_049793535.1 Steroidobacteraceae bacterium
GTCCCCGCCGTCGTCGCGGTCGCGGCCGGCTCCGCAGCGCCTTTAGCTGACGCGGCCTGCACCGAAGTGTCACCCCCCGCCGCATCGGCTGCCGTATCCGCGGAGTCACGGTGGTAGGGCAGCCAGGCATAGATTTCCGGCGAGGTCTGCGGGTAGGCGAGAAATTCCTCGCGCGACTCCACGATGCGCTCGGCCTTGCGGCGGGTGAGCCGCCAGACGGCGAATAGCGTGAACACCAGCGTCAGCACGCCGACATAGACGAAGAACGCGCGCGGCGCGATGAGTTGTATGGCGTAGGTTCCGATGGGGGGCCCGAGCGAGGAGCCCAGCGCCCAGACGAACAGCAAGGTCGAGGACAGCGCCACATAGTCGGTGGCGACGGCGCGATCGTTGGCATGAGCGACTCCCACCGCATACAGGCTTTCCGCAAGGCCGCCGAAAATCCCGAACAAGAGCGCCAGCAAGGCGACCGGCATTTGACGTCCGGCCCACACCAGCGGAACCGCCACGCCGAGGATGCCAAGGCCGAGACCGATCAGAGCATGCACCCGGTCCACTTTGTCGGAGAAATAGCCGATTGGCCATTGCAGGAACAGGCCGCCCAAGGACACACAGGCCATCAGGAGCACGATGTGCCGTTGATCGAATCCGATGCGCGCGCTGAACAGAGGCCCCACGGTCGTGAAGGCGGTCAGAATGAGCCCATTCAAGAGACAGGCCGTGACGCTCACCGGCGAGGTGCGCAGCGCCTTGAGAATCTCCAACGTCACCTTACGCGGCAGAACCGGCGCACGCACGTCGATGGCGACCATGGGCACTAACGCGAGGGTCGTCGATATACCGGCAATGATCAATAGCACCGGGCCCCTGACGTCGAGCGACTGGCTGAACAGTTGTCCGATGCCGAAGAACAGGCCGTAGACGAGCACATAGATGGTGAGCACACGGCCGCGCTGCTCGTTCGGCGCCAATGCGTTCAGCCAACTCTCCACGATAATAGCAAGTCCCGCGGCATTGACGCCGATCAGAAACCGCAGCAGCGCGAGGGCCGGTGCACCGTCCGCGAAATACAGTCCAAGGATGGCCACCGACTTCAAGCTCGCAAAGGTCGCGTAGGCGCGCTCGAGACCCACCGGCGCGATCAACCGATGCGCGTACAGGCACCCCACCAGAAACCCCAAGGCTTCCGCGGTTGCGATCAGGCCGATCACCCCATCCGACAGGCCCAACGCGGAGAATCGCAGCGGCAGCAGCGTTCCCAAAAAGCCTGAACCGACCATGATCAGCGCCGTGCTCACAAGCGGCGGCGCCACCCTCCAGGGAATGGCGGTCGCAGGGCGCGGCAGCGGTTCGTCGAGGTTCATATCGAAGCGTATCTTGCCAGCTTATCCGCTATTCGGTGCGCCGCGGTTCCCTGAGGACCCAATGACCGTTAGGCTTGTCGCATGACCATCCATGCCTTGTTCCCGACTCTCGTGTATACGGCCCCCTTGCAAAGAAGCGGTGCGGCCGCCTTCAACCGACAGTTGCTCAAGGAGTGCCGGCAACTGCGCCTCGACGATGCCGCCGGGCGCCGCTGGTCCGCCGAGAACTATCCCGGCGGCTACACCTCCTACGGATCCGTGCATTGGCTGCAGCGCATTTCACCGACCTTCAAGGCCCTGGAGAAGAAGCTCGCGCGGCATGTCAGGACCTTCGCCGGCGCCGTCGAGTGGGACCTGACGGGACGTGAATTGAAGATGACCGACTGCTGGCTCAACATCAACCCCAAGCACGTGGTGCACGGCCTGCATCTGCATCCCCTGTCGACCGTGAGCGGCACTTACTATGTGCAGGTTCCCGCCGGAGCGCCCGGCATCAAGTTCGAGGATCCGCGGCTCGATCGATTCATGGCGGCACCGCCGCGCGTACCGACGGCCAAGCGCGAGAGCCGGCCGTGGGGCACCTTTGTGGCCACCGCAGGCCAACTCGTGCTGTTCGAGAGCTGGCTGCGGCATGAAGTCGTGCCGAATCGCGTCGATGCCGAACGCGTCAGCATCAGCTTCAACTACAGTTGGTTCTAAGAGTAGACTGGCGAGCGATGACCACCCCAACATCCGACGCCACCATGGCGGTTTTCCTCGACTTGGAAAACATTGCCTTGGGCGCACGCGACGCCAAGTATCCAAGCTTCGACATCGAGAAGGTGCTGGAGCGTCTGCTGCTCAAGGGCCACATCGTCGTCAAGAAGGCCTACTGCGATTTCGACCGCTATAAGGATTTCAAGCGCGGCCTGCACGAGGCGGCATTCGAACTCATCGAAATTCCGCACGTGCGTCAGTCCGGCAAGAACTCCGCGGACATCCGCATGGTTGTCGATGCGCTCGACCTTTGCTACACCAAGGGACACGTCGACACCTTCGTGATCCTGAGCGGGGATTCGGATTTCTCGCCGCTGGTCAGCAAGCTGCGCGAAAACGCCAAAACCGTGATCGGTGTCGGCGTCAAGAATTCGACCTCGGATCTCTTCATCAACAATTGCGACGAATTCATCTACTACGACGACCTGGTGCGCAAGGAACCGTCCAAGG
>JBARBX010000037.1:0-3226 GCA_049793535.1 Steroidobacteraceae bacterium
GCCGGGCACCGCGCTGCAGGCAACCGCGCACCTTAACTTCAAGATCGTCATCCCGAAAGTTCTCTACCTGCACGTGGAAGGAGTGGACGACCGCGACCTGCAGACCGTGGCCATCATGAGCAACAGCCGCAATGTCTGGCTGACGGCGACGTTGCGTACGCCGCAAGCCCACAATGCGGACGCCGCCGCCCACGGCAACATCCTTCTAAGCGCGGCCGCGCGCAAGATCATCGCCCAGGACACCACCTGCACATTGAGCGAAGCGCGCGCCGGCCGCGCGTCCGCCGGGGCGACCCAGCTCGTTTGCACCGCCTCGATGCCCTAGCGGCCTGCGAACCAGCGCACAAAACCTGAGGAATATCGGCAGCCGCTGCCGGAACTTTAGCGCCCGCTGATCGAACTGCGACCTGGTTCAACGTGCCTGTAAGGCGATCCCCTAGTATCGCGGCTGAATCGCATCGTTTCACCGCACAGGAAGCAGTAAATGAACATTTCGAATGCCTTGAAAGCACTCTTGGGTACGGCGGCGTTGTCGCTTCCCCTCGTGGCCACGGCGGCCTCGACATACACAACGGGCACCGGCGCCCTCACGGCATCGGCGACGGTGAATTTCACCGTGGTCATTCCGCAAGTCCTGTACTTGCGCGTGGGCACAGGTTCCACCTACACCACCGGCACCTACACGACCAACGCCGCCACCGATCTGGTGACATTTACTCTCGCCCCGGGTACTTCGGGCAACGGCACTGCGGTGGCAGGCACGGGCGGCGATCTCAACAATGGCGTCGAGACCGCGGCCGTCGTCAGCAACGGCGGCAACGTCACTCTGACCGCCACAGCGGCCGCGGCCGGCCTCTCCGACGGTAACGGCGATTTCATCCCGTTCTCGCAGATCACCACGGCGGCGGCGGCGCTGACAGGCACTTACACGTTGCTGCCCGCGCCCGTTCTGACCAACGGCACCAGCGCCAGCGTTCTGCTCACTGCATCGGCGGCCAAGGTCGTGCAGGCGGACGCGAAATGGACCTTCGGCTACGCGAACACCGCCGCCTACGCGAGCGGCACGTACGGCGGCACCGGCGTCAACAACAGCCTCGTGACGTATACGGCGACGATGCCGTAGGCGCCTGATCACGATGTCCCGATGCGCGCCTACCCGCTATCGACCCGGGTGACCTTCCGGTGCAGGCCCGATTGGCTGCACCGGAGTTCGTTTGGCGCAGTCCTGCTGGCGGCCGCGGGTTACGCCTGCGCGTATACGGTCACATTGACTCCGGCTTCGCCGAAGGCGGTGTATCTGCAAGTCGGAAACGGCACGTTTGCGGGCGCGACCAACTGCATGGGTTCCGGCAGCGACTGCTACTCATCCGGCGGCACGCCGGTGAACAACGGCACCGTCAACAAGGTATCGGTGACCCTGACATCTGCGGCGCTGGGCAATGGCACCGCGCAGGCCATGACCACCAACAGCACGCAGGCCGACAGTTTTTGGGACGGCTATGCGTATTGCACGGTTCCGGCTCAGTTGTACATCGGCGGCTTCTACCGCACCACCGGCGCCGCAACCGCCGCGGCGCAAGTCACGGCGACGGTACCGGCGGCGTTGACCAACGGCGCGGGCGGCACGATTAAGTTCTCGCAAATTTCGTGGACATCGAGCGGCAACGGCGATACCGCCGCCAACGGTTTTCTCCCCGAAATATTTCCCGGAGGCACTTTCGTCAACGGCGGGACCCAGACCGTGGGCTCCATGGCCAGCAACACGTGGAATGAAAGCTGCTGGAACTTTTCCTATTTGAATACCGCCGTGCCGGGGGCGGGTACCTACACCGGTTCGGTGCTCTACACGATGACTTCGCCTTGAGCACCGTTCGGCGTCCGGCTTTTTTTTTAGGTCTGGCATTTGGCATAATCTGGACCGCAGCGGCGCACGCAAAATCGATGACCGTCGATGATTCGGGCTCTGTGGCCATCGAGCCGACAGTGCTCATGCGCTGGAAGACCGCTGTGCCGACGCGCACCGCCGCGGGCAAGTTGATGGTTGGCACCATGACGGTCCGGGTGCGCATCAACGTCATGCCCTGGCTCAAGCACTTAGGAAGGATTTATCTGGCGTTGCCGGCACAGCAGCCCGGCCCCATCAACCTGTCGTGGATCACCCAAGGGCGACTGCTGCCGGGGCAGCTCGTCTCCGGCAATCGTGTGCTGGTCTATGCCGGGCCCATCACCACGCCGTTCATGGAGGACACGTTGACGTTTCAGTTCAGCGTTGCCGGGACTTTGATGCAGCGTGCCGTGCCGGTGACTTATCACTTCGAGTTGGATGAGGAATGATCATGCGACGCGATTTCCCGGTTCTGCTCTGTCTTGTCGGGCTCCTGCCCTCTGCCTACGTGCAGGCGCAGGGGTTTGCGGCCCTGGTGTCGCCGCCGCGCTTCGAACTGGCGACCAAGCCGGGCAAGACCTTGCGCGGCGTGATCGAGATCAGCAATCGATCGACCACGCCGGGCCGGTACGTGATTCATACCGCGGACTGGAACCTGTCGCGGGACTTCAGCGTCAGTTTCCAAGACGATCTGCAGCAGGGCAGTTGCCGCCCCTGGGTCGCGCTCGAACGGCCCAACGTCGAGATACCCGGTGGCGGAACCATGCGCTACCGCTTCGACGTGGCGGTGCCTGCGGACGCACCGGCGGGCGAATGCCGCTTCGCGGTCATGATCGAGGGAGCCGAGCCCTCAGTCGCGTCGAGCCAGGGGCTCAGCATGCCCGTCACCGGGCGCATCGGCGTCATCGTCTACGTGAATGTCGGCGACGGCACGCCTCAGATCGAAATTCTGGGACCAAAAATCGCGACGCTCAATGGTCAGCGGGTCCCGACGCTGCGCATACACAACGGCGGCACCGCGCATGGCCGCGTGAGCGGCTTTCTGACCGGCACGGACGCGAAGGGAAACTCCTACGACTTTACGCCGGCGGATTTTCCCATTCTGCCGCACGAAGAACGTGAGCTGTTCCTGACTCCTTCCTCACCCACCAACGATCACCCGACGCTCACCTTTCCGGTCACAGTCAAGGGCACTTTGGAGTGGGGCAAACAAAAGACCGAACTCGATCAGCGTTTTGATTGAATGAAGCCCCGTGCCAAACTCGCCCCCCGACTCGCGTTCGGCCTGTGCGGGCTTAAGGGGCTGGTCTGGCTGGGCGCGGCCCATGCGCAAGTCGTGAC
>JBARBX010000038.1:0-14005 GCA_049793535.1 Steroidobacteraceae bacterium
ACACTGACACTGTCGAGCTTCATGGTTCTTCCCTTCCTAGGAATCATTCAAGATTAGATCAGCAGCTCTTTGCGCCACCATGACGGTGGGAGCATGGGTGTTGGCCGAGGTCACCGTGGGGAACACCGACGCATCCACCACCCGCAGGCGCTCGATGCCGTGCACGCGCAAGGAAGCGTCGACCACGGACTCGCCGGGAGCGCCGCCCATACGGCAGGTGCCGACGGGGTGGTACACCGTGCTCGCGCGCGCCCGGAAATCGGCGACCAGATCGGAGGGGTTCATGGCGCCAAGATCCGGCGCGAGAGGCTCGAGAATCAGCTCGCGGATCGCCCGGGTGCGCGCGATCGCCTGCAACAGCCGCCCGCCATGCTCGGCGTCCGCGACATCTTTCTCGGTCGACAGGTAATTCGGCGCGATGCCGGGCGCCAGTCGAAAATCCGGGCTCACGATATCGATGCGCCCGACGCTGGTCGGCCGCGTCGGCTGGAAGCACAGGTAGAATCCGGAGAAGGCATCCACTTCGATCCGCGTCCGCGTCGCATCGCCGGCACCGTAGGTCACGGGATTGAAGTACAGCTGCACGTCGGGACGGTTGCTGCGTGGGTCGGCGTGCGCGAATCCGCCGAATTGATTCACGCTCAAGGCCAAAGGACCGCGCCGGGCGAGCAGGTAGCGCAGCCCCGCGATCAATTTGCCGCTCACCGAGTGCAGCTCGTCGTTCAGGGTCGGCCGGGTCGCCTTGAAGGAATACATCACCGCCAGATGATCCTGGAGATTCCCGCCCACGGCGGGGTTGTCGAGCAGCGGCGCGATGCCTGCCGCGGCCAGGGTCTTGGCGGGTCCGATGCCCGACAGCTGCAGCAGTTGCGGTGAATTGACCGAGCCGCCGCACAGAATCACCTCGCGCGACGCCGCCGCGATTCGCGGGCTGTTGCCCTGCACGTATTCCACGCCGACCGCGCGATGCCCGTCGAAGCGGATCTTGCTCACCCAGGCGCGGGTCTCGAGATGAACATTGCTTCGCTCGAGCGCCGGGCGCAAAAAGGCATCTGCCGCCGAGCGGCGCAGGCCGTCGCGAATGGTCACCTGATAGCAGCCGAACCCTTCCGGGTGCGGACCATTGAAATCATCCGTCCATGCCAACCCCAGTTCCCGCGCGGCGTCCGACCAGTTCTGCCGCATGGGATGCAGCCACGGGGTCACGTCCTTGACGTCGAGCGGCCCGTTGCCGCTGACACGGCCCGCCGCATCGACGCGACGCTCGGATCTTTCGAAGTAGGGGCGCACATCGTCCCAGCCCCAGCCGACATTGCCCATGCGCCGCCAGTCATCGAAATCCTCGGGCATGCCGCGGCAGTAAACCAGGGCGTTGATGGAGCTCGAGCCCCCCAACACCTTGCCCCGCGGCCAGTAGATGCTGCGGCCGTTGAGGCCCGGATTCGGAGCGGTCTGGTACTTCCAATTGACCTTAGGATCAGCGAAGGTTCGGCCGTATCCGATCGGCGTCTTGATCCAGAATCGCCGATCGGTGCCGCCGGCCTCGAGAACCAGCACCCGGTCGCGCCGGCCGGTGGACAGCCGATCGGCCAGCACGCAGCCTGCGGAGCCCGCTCCGATGATTATGTAGTCAAAGCTTTCCACGGCAATGAGCTTAAGCTTTCGTGTTCACGGCGCTATGCCATTTCCCGATTCACCCATGTCATTTTTCGCAACCATGGGCCGTCGCGGAACTGTGCCGAACCCTGTATGGTGCGCAAGGCCAAGTCAAACCCAAGGTTGCACTTTGAGCACCACCGCCGTTGACCTACCGCACACCCGGGCGCCCTCATCGATCGAGCGCTGGTATGTCCTTATCCTGACTTGCCTGATCTATTCGATCAACATCGCCGACCGCTACGTCGTATCCACGGTGCTCGAGCCCATACGCAAGGAATTGAAACTGGACGACGCCGGCGTGGCGTTTCTCACCGGCGCACCGCTCGCGTTTTTCTACGTTTCTTTCGGCATTGTGATTTCATGGTTTGCCGATCGATCCAACCGCCGCAACATCCTCGCAGCCTCGCTCGTGATCTGGTCGGCATTCACGACGCTGTGCGGGCTGTCGCGCAATTATCTGGAATTCTTGCTGGGGCGAGTCGGCGTCGGGGTCGGCGAGGCCGGCGGCACGCCGCCGTCCACGGCCATCGTCTCGGATTGCTTTCCGCCGGACCGTCGGCCCATGGCGATGACGGTGCTGGCGCTGGGTGCGCCGATCGGCGCCTGGCTGGGCGCCAATATGGCGGGGGCCGTCGCGCAAGCTTATTCCTGGCGCGCCGCGTTCATCGCCCTCGGCATACCCGGGCTCGTGGTCGGCGCCATCGTGTATCTGACGGTGCGCGAGCCGCGCCGAGGACGCCTGGATGCCAGCGTCGATGAGATCAAGCCCACGATGTGGGACTCGATGCGATTTCTCTGGAAGCAAAAGGCCGCCTTTCATGTGGTCATGGGCGGCGGGCTGTGCGCACTCTGGGGCTGGGGGTTGATCTACTGGACGCCCACCTATCTCCAACGCGCCTACCATCTGGACGTGGGTCAAGCGGGCGCCGTTACCGGCAATATCCATCTCTGGGGCGGATCGATAGCGACGGTGGGCACGGCCTGGCTCCTGTCCCGTCCCTCCATGGCCGATCCGCGCCGCGTCGTCTGGTTGCTGGCGGGGGGTATTGGCCTCGCCACCGTCCCGTCCCTGGCCGCCTACTGGACCCACTCCCTGTGGGTATGCAAGTTCATGTTCTGGCTCTTCATTCCCGCCATCTATTTCTACATAGGGCCTTGTTTCGGCTTGCTCAATAATCTCGCGCCCTGTCATATGCGCAATATGTTCATCGCGATCTCGCTGCTGGTCGCGAACATCTTCAATCTCATGGTGGCACCCTGGGTGGTGGGAGCGCTGAGCGACTGGTTCGCCGGTAGCCACGCGACCGACGCCGCCTCGCTGCGCGCGGCGTTGCTGGTTCTGGCGCCCACCGGATTCTGGGCGGCGTATCATCTGTACCTGGCGTCCAGAACCATCGTTGCGGATCAGAAGCGCGCCATCGGTTACACCAAGAATTGGGCTCCTTGAGAATGGGTAAAACCGTCATCGACCGTCGCTGGCTGCCCTTGAATGCGCTGCGCGCCTTCGAGGGTGTCGCCAAGCACTCGAGCTTCACCGCCGCGGCGAATGCGCTGCTGATTTCACAGAGCGCGCTGTCGCGCCATGTGATCGCGCTCGAGAAACTCATCGGCGCCCAGTTGTTCGAGCGCAAACCCCATGCCCTGGTGCTGACCAAGGCGGGACAGCACTTGCTGCCCGCGGTGATGAAATCCTTCGACCGGCTGGAATACGCCCTCGATGACATCCGCAACGAGGGCGCGACGGCCTTGAGGACGCTGCGCGTGCAGATGCCCCCGAGTTTCGCGGTGCATCTCGCGGTGCCCATTCTGCGGGATTTCCGCCGGGCGGCGGCCGAAGTCGAAATCGATCTGGTCAGCCCCTACGGCGTGGGACCGCCGCCCGCCGACGTCGATGTGGCCGTGGTGTACTCGAAGCCCACGGTGACCGACCTGGTGACCGATCTGCTATGGCCGGTGCGTATGAATCTGCTCTGTCATCCGAGCGTGGCTGCGCGCCATGCCGGCAAGAGTCTGGCCGAGTTCATCGAATCCAACGAGCTGGTGCACGTGCGCATTTCGGATCAACCGCGGCATCATCTGTGGACGCAATTCGTGCGCCATACGAACTTGAGCTCGCTGAACATCGAGCGCGGATTGGTCTTCGACACCGCCGTGCTCGCCGCGCAGTATGCGTTGAGCGGCGACGGCGTCGCGCTGCTCGACAACTACCTCTTCAGCGACTACATCCGCACCGGTCAGTTGGTCAAACCTTTCGACGACACCCTCGACGACGGCTACGGCTACTACCTGATCACGCACCCGGAAGCCTTGAGCGACACCGCCATCGCGCTGTTCCGCTCCTGGCTGATCGAACGCTTCGGCACCGGCGGCGGCGCCGCTCACGCGAATCTGCATCTAGCGGTCTCGAATGAATAAGCCCCTTCTCGCGCGCACCTCAAATTCCCATCGATGAACTCGGAGATCCTATGAACAGCCACGCGAAAGTAGTGGTTATCGGCGGCGGCGTGGTCGGCGCCAGCGTCCTGTACCACCTCACCAAGGCTGGATGGAAGGACGTACTCTTGATCGAGCGCGCCGAATTGACCTCCGGCTCGACCTGGCACGCGGCGGGCGGCATGCACACCGTGAACGGCGACCCCAACGTCGCCAAGCTGCAGCAGTACACCATCGAGCTCTACAAGGAAATCGAGCGCATCTCGGGACAGTCCTGCGGCGTACACATCACCGGCGGCATCATGCTCGCCGGCACCCGCGAGCGGCTCGATTGGCTGAAGATGGCCAAGGCCCGCGGCCGATATCTCGGCATGGATTTGGAAATCATCTCCGTCGATGAGGCGGCGAACCTGTTTCCGCTGATGGACAAGTCGCACTTCAAGGGCGCGATGTACGATCCCATCGAAGGGCATGTGGATCCCTATGGCGTCACCCACGCCTATGCGAAATCGGCGCAGATCGGCGGTGCGGAGATCGTGCGCCACACGCGGGTCACCGACCTCAAGTCGCGCCCCGACGGCTCGTGGGATGTGATCACCGATCAGGGCAATGTGCACGCCGAGCATGTGGTGAATGCCGGGGGACTGTGGGCGCGCGAGGTGGGCCGCATGGTGGGCATCGAATTGCCCATCCTGGCGATGGAGCATCAATACCTCATCACCGGCGACATGGCGGAATTGGCCGGGAAAAAGGAGCAGCTACACGCCATCGACTTCGAAGGCGAAATCTATATACGCCAGGAGCGCGGCGGCATGCTCATGGGCACCTACGAGCGTGCCGGAGTGCCCTGGTCGGAGACCACGACCCCCTGGGATTTCGGACAGGATTTGCTGCCGAACGACCTGGAGCGCATCGCGCCGAGTCTCGAGGTAGGATTCGCGCACTTTCCGGCCCTGGGGGCCGCCGGCATCAAGAAGGTGGTGAATGGGCCGTTCACCTTTGCTCCGGACGGCAATCCCCTGGTGGGGCCGATCCGGGGGTTGAAGAACTTCTGGGTCGCCTGCGGCGTCATGGCGGGATTCAGCCAGGGCGGCGGTGTCGGCCTCGCGCTGTCTCGATGGATGGTGGACGGCGACCCCGGCGCCGACATCTGGGGCATGGATGTGGCGCGCTACGGCGACTGGACGACGCTCGCGTACACCAACGCCAAGGTGCGCGAAAATTATTCGCGCCGCTTCAGCATCCGCTTTCCAAACGAGGAGCTGCCGGCGGCACGGCCCTTGCGCACCACCCCGATCTACGAGAAATTGCAGGCCGAGCACGCCGTGTTCGGCGACTACTGCGGCCTGGAGCATGCGCTTTGGTTCGCGCCGACGGCCGCGGAAGCCGAGGATCAGGTGAGCTTCCGCCGCTCCAACGCGCACCCGCACGTGGCCGCAGAGTGCAAGGCCGTGCAGAACTCGGTGGGTCTCCTGGAAATATCCAACTACGGCAAGTTCGACATCCGCGGCCCCGGGGCCGCTGAATGGCTGTCGCAGGTGATGGCGAACCGCGTTCCCTCCGTCGGGCGCATCGCCCTCACGCCCATGCTGAATGATCGCGGCAAGCTCATCGGCGATTTCACCATGTGCCGCGTCGCCGCGGATCATATCTTCCTCATCGGCACCTACGCCGCCGAGATCTACTACATGCGCTGGTTCGAACGGCACATGCCCGTCTCAGGAGTGTCGGTGCGGCCCTGCGCCATGGAATACGTGGGTCTGTCGATCGCCGGCCCGAACTCGCGGGCGCTGCTGCAGAGCCTGGTGCGCGACGATTTGTCGACTTCGGCCTTCCCCTTCATGTCGTTTCGGCGCATGGAAATCGGCATGGTGCCGGGATACGTCGGCCGCGTGTCCTTCACCGGCGGTTTGGGCTATGAGATCTGGGTCACCACCGATTATCAACGCGCGCTCTACGATGCCTTGGTGAAGGCGGGGCGCGAGTACGGACTCAAGCTCTTCGGCGGGCGCGCGCTCAACGCCATGCGCATCGAAAAGAGTTTCGGCAGCTGGGCGCGCGAATTCCGCCCCATCTATGGCCCCTTCGAGGCCGGTCTCGATCGCTTCGTGGACTTCAAGAAAAGCCATTTCATCGGCCGCTCGGCGGCGGCGGAGGAGAAGGACAGCGGCGGTGCGCTGCGCCTGGTGACCTTCAAGGTTGACGCGACCGACGCCGACGCCATCGGCGATGAGCCCATCTGGCATGACGGCA
This sequence comes from Steroidobacteraceae bacterium, assembly GCA_049793535.1. Classification (GTDB taxonomy): domain Bacteria; phylum Pseudomonadota; class Gammaproteobacteria; order Steroidobacterales; family Steroidobacteraceae; genus Bog-1198. The sequence goes on from JBARBX010000038.1 coordinate 6,346, forward strand.
AGACCGTGGGCTGGGTCACTTCCGGGGCGTTCGGACATCGCGTCAACCATTCCCTGGCCCTAGGGTACGTGCCGGCCGCTTTGGCGAAAGCCGATTCCGGTTTCCAGATCGAAATCATCGGCGAGCGCCGTACGGCCCATCGACTTGGCGGGGCGGCGTTCGACCCGGCCGGAGGGCGGATGCGCGCCTGACATGACCTATACTGAGCCTGCGGCCCGCGCCATGCGTGCGTGCGGAAACTCGTCGAATCGAAGTTAACTACAGATCTCATCTTGCTGATAAATAACATATTCTATGGATGCGCGAGAATGTTATGCTAACCACGGCACCAATTGACCTGGGCTACAACGGCCTGACTGAACACACGGATGGCCTGCCGGCGACGGCGTACTACGACCCGCAACAGTACGAGCGGGAGCTGCGGCGAATCTGGTACCGCAACTGGGTGTACGTCGGCCGCAGCGGCGAGCTCGAGCGCGCGCGCACCTTCCGCACGTTCCAATTGGGCGATCAGAAGATTCTCCTGGTGCGCGACGATCGGGGTGTGCTGCAGGGATTTCACAATACCTGCCGCCATCGCGGCGCGGCTCTGTGCCGCGAGTCCGAGGGGTCGCTGCGCAGCGGAACCATCGTCTGTCCGTACCACGCTTGGACCTACAATTTACAGGGGGACTTGCTCCGCACCTCATCCAAGGCCCACGCCAGCGGCTTCGATGTGGGCGACTATCCGCTCTACAAGATCAACGTCAAGGAATGGAACGGATTCGTGTTTGTGGCACTGACGGAGGATCCGCCGCCCTTCGAGAAGCTATTCGACTTGCCCTTGAGTCGGCTCGACGCATGGCCTTTGAAGGACTTGGTGGTCGGCCACGTGCTGCAGAAGACCATTGCCAGCAATTGGAAGATTTTCTGGGAGAACTACAACGAGTGCCTGCACTGCCCGGGGGTTCATCCACGCCTGTCGCAGCTCGTGCCGATCTACGGCCGCGGGCTGTTGGAGGAGCGCGACGATCCCCAGTGGAGCGCGCACGCGGCGGATGCGGACCCCAAGTACAAGGGCGGATTGCGCGACGGCGCCGCGACCTGGTCCCTGGACGGCAGGGCGACCGGAATTCCCTTTCCCGGCTTATCCGACGCCGATCGAAAAGCCGGACATATCTACATGACCGGCCTGCCGTCGGTATTTCTCGTGGGGCACATCGACTATGTCCGGGTGGTGCGACTGCTGCCCCTGGGACCCGAACAGACCGAGCTGCGCGTCGAGTATCTGTTCTCGGCGCAGACCCTGGCCGATCCGGGCTTCGATCTGCGCAATGTGGTGGATTTCACCAACCTCGTCATGACGGAAGACGCCGAGGTGTGCGAGCTCAATCAGCGGGGCCTGAAGGCCGGGCCGCACCTGCGCGGCGTGGTGATGCCGGAGGAGTACGTCATCCGACAGTTCCATGACTGGGTGCGCGCTGAGCTCGCGCGCCCTTAGGGCGGGAGGGGCAAAAGCCGCGATACTGGTTGTGGCGCTTGGCGCGACGGCCTGCGGCGGCGGGCATTCCGCGCCGCCCGGCGCCGAAGAGCGGGTGCTGCACATCTACAACTGGGCCGACTACATCGGCCGGGACACCGTCGCCGAGTTCGAGCGCCGTACCCACATCAAGGTGGTCTACGAACTCTACGACTCGAACGACACGCTCGAAGCGAAGATGCTGGCCGGCCATTCGGGCTACGACATCGTCAGCACCACCACCGGATTCTACGGTCGTCAGATCAAGGCGGGCGCCTATCTCGCGCTCGACAAATCCAAGCTGCCCAACTGGAAGAACCTCGACCCGGCCGTGCTCGCGGTTCAGGCGCAGGCGGATCCGGGAAACCGCTACGCCGTGCCGTATCTACACGCCATGAACGGCTTCGTCTACAACGTGGATCTGGTGAAGGCGCGCATGCCCGATGCCCCCACGGACAGTCTGGCGATGATTTTCGATCCCAAGGTCGTCGCGCATTTCGCCGATTGCGGCGTCACCTTCTTGGACTCCTCCGAGGATGTGATCCAACTCGCGCTCGCATACCTGCATAGGGATCCCAATTCCCGCAGCGTGGAAGATTTGCACGCCGCGGAGAGCGTCGTGATGGCGGTGCGGCCCTACATCCGCACTTTCGATTCCAACGACTACTGGCATCAGCTGGCCTCGAAGGAAGCCTGCCTGTCGATTGCCTGGTCGAGCGACTACTCGGTGGCGCAGGCGCGCGCACGCGAGGACGGCACCGGAGCGCATCTGGCCTTCACTCTTCCAAAGGAGGGCTCAAACATCACCTATAACGCCTTGCTGATTCCGGTCTCGGCGCCGCACCCGCAGGCTGCGCACCTGTTTCTGAATTTCATTCTCGAGCCGCAGGTCATTGCCGCCATCACCAACGACATCCATTACGGCAACGACAACCTGGCGGCGCGGCCCTTCGTGCGGAGCGACATACTTGCAGATCCCGCGGTCTATCCGCCGCCCGACTTGCGCGCACGGCTGTATCTACCGGCCGAGCTCGGCCAGGACTACGACCGGCTTCGCACCCGGGTATGGACGCACATCAAGACGGGGCAGTAAGCTCTTAGCGGTTGCCGCTGTCATGGCGAGGACCTTGGGAGAGGGACTATGCTCTCGGTTGCGGGAGCAAGAAAACCGGCCAAGAGCCGGTTTAAAACGGGTAGGTTTATGATGCGGATAAGGGCGTTTCGAACCGCTATCCGGAAAGAGCTTGGGGGCGCGAAGAAGCCGGCCATTCTTCGACCGGATTCCTGTATGTGCAGGATTTTGTCCTTTGCTCCGCTTTCGTATCGCCGCAGACTGGCCTCTATATCCTGTCCTGTGTCCAGCTCGTGCGCTAGGACGTAGCTGCCGCCGATCGCGAGCGAGGCTCCCATGCCCGCCAGAAGGGAAACGGCGTAAGCGGCATCCCCAACAAGGACGGCGCGCCCCTTATGCCAAGTAGCCATCTTGACCTGCGCGACCAGGTCATAGTAGATCTCCGCTACGGATTCGGCTTTTTTCAGGGATTCCGGCACATGCCATTGCATGTCGCCGTACATCTTGATGAGCTCCTCCAGGGGCCTCTCCGGCCGCTGCGTCGCCTGGGTACGGTGGATGAAGAAAGAGGCAACTTTATTCCCGTCCAGCGGATAGAAGGCGACCTCTTTGCCGGGCTTGCTCGCCATCTTGAAACTGCCCTGCAATTCGCCATGCAGTTCGATGTCCTCGAAAATGTACGCGGCCGCGTGAAAGCCAAGCGGCCTGACGAACTGCTTTTCGTCTCCGAAGACCAGCTCCCGCACCCTGGAATGCATGCCGTCGGCTCCCACGAGAAGGTCCGTCCGTTCGCTGCTGCCGTCGGACAGCTTGACCTCAACGGAGCCTTCAGCGGTCTTGATGTCTTCGATTGAACAGCCAAAGCGCAACTGAACGGATGCGGGCAGCGACTCATGGAGAATTCGCTCCAAATCGCCGCGCATGAAGCTGAGCAGGCGGCCTTTTAGGGACTTCTGGAACACGGCATAGTCAAGCGCGGCTTTTCTTTTTCCATTCGAATCGGCCCATTCAGCGCGCGCGATGGGCCTTTGAGCAGTTTTGAGCTTACCGAGCAGACCCATTTGTTCGACGGCATCGTAGCCGGACCCGGAGAAATCGATCATGTACCCGCCGTCGCGCAAGGCTGGAGCCTGCTCGAGCAGCACCACGTCCCAGCCCTTGCGAGCCAGTTCTCCGGCCAGCGTGAGGCCGGCAATCCCGGCACCGCAAACGATAGCTCTCATGCCATCCCTGCCCTTGCCTACCGAATCCGCACCGCCCACCTCTCCAAGACGGGTTGTCACAGCTAAATTGTTGAAAATGACCGTTTTTGTGACTTGCAACAACTCTTGCCCCCACCTGGAAATGTACAGTTCCGCCCCCATAAATGTGCGTGAGCTGCCGCAGGGTGCGGATGGCTCACAGAGCTAAATCAAGGAGAATGAATCATGGTAGGAATGGTAGCCCGGTGGGGCCACAACACGCTGTTGATCGCGTTGGCGCTGATGACCTGCGTGCTGTTTTTCGCGTTTAAGTAGCCTAAGTGGGGGCGTGAGCCCCCTCATTGCGTCGCGGCGGCAGAAGCGACTTCGATATCATCAGCCTTCAAGTGCTTGGATTTCCACAGCACCCAGCCGTAGTAGTACAAGTAATAGCCGGCCAGCACGAAAAAGACTCCGGCGGTAAGCGGGCTTCTCACCATGGAGGCCGGCCCCATCGCCTGGGCAGGATCGGCAGGATAGGCGGCATGCGCCGCGTGGGCGGCGGTGTACGCCTGCACGATGCGATACACCAGACGGCCCAAGAACAACAGCGACACTGCGATGCCCGTGTAGGTATGGGGCACGTAGTGCAGCCGCTCGCCGACCATGAGGAAACGCGTTTTCTGCGCGCCCCAAATTCCCAAACCGATGCCAAGCGCCGCGCCCGCAAGTTCGGCGCCAAGGTATTGCGGCGAGCGCAATGCCAAGGGCGCAAGCAGGCAAACGATCACCGTCAGTAACACTATCCGGACGGTCATTCGGGTGGGTCGCAGCAACTGCCGCCCGAAGCTTCGGCGCAGGCGCCGGTAGACTGCGAACACCACCAGGGCCGCGAACAAGAACGGTCCGATTTGCGAAAAGTCCGATTGCATATACGATACTACAGCCCATGAGTACCGGAAGTGCAAGTGGCGCGACGCGGGACGAGCTCACGCGCGGCGTCGGTCCCTGGGCGGCAACGGCTGTCAATGTCGCCAACATGATCGGCACCGGCATATTCTTGAAGACGCGCGTCATGACCTGCAATGTCGGCAGCGCCAAAATCGTGCTGCTGGTATGGTTGACCGCGGGTCTTCTATCGCTGGCCGGTACCTTTGCCTACTCGGAAATCTCGGCCATGATGCCCGAGGCGGGAGGCGACTACGTTTATCTGCGCCGCGCCTACGGACGCTTGGTCGGGTTCATGTACGGCTGGATCGCATTCGCAGTCGCCCGTGCCGGATCGCAGGCGGCGCTGGCGGTAGGTCTCGCCATATTCATGAATGTGGCTCTGGGCGGTGCCCTGGATCGCTGGCACATCGAAGTGTGGGGTGGACGGGCCAGCCTCGGCGGATTGGGCTTGGTGGCGCTCGCCGCCATTTGGATCGTGGCCCTGATCAACTGCGCCTCGGTCGCCTCGGGCGGACGCCTGGCGCTGGCGCTCACCTTGGCCAAGGTGGGCCTGGTGCTCGGCGTCGGCATCGGCGCATTTCTGTTTGCCGACGGCGACTGGTCGCACCTCATGGGCTCAGGCCTTTCGGGCACCTGCGACGGGGTCGCGAACAGTGCCCGAGGCGGAATCGCGGGTTTCGGGGCCGCCATGCTCGGGGCTCTGTGGGCTTATGACGGCTGGCAAAACGTCGCGCCGCTGGCCGGCGAGGTGCGTGATCCGCAGCGCAATCTGCCGCGCGCCTTCGTGGGCGGCACATGCATCGTCGCGGCCTTGTACCTATTTGTAAACGTGGCCTACTACTACGCGCTGACTCCGCTCGAGATTGCGGGAGTACCGTTGAGCTCCTCGGTGGCCACGGAAGTGTTGAAACGCTTCATGGGGCCGATGGCGGTCTCCATGATGGCCGTTGCCCTCATGGTCTCCTCATTCGGTGCGCTGCATGCGAGCGTGCTGGCCAATTCGCGCATTCCCTTCGCCATGGCGCGCGACGGCCTGTTCTTCAAATCCTTAGGCTCCCTCTCGCCTCGTACCAAGGTTCCGGCTCGGGCCATTCTGGCGCAGGCAGCCTGGGCCAGCGTGCTCGCCGTATCCGGTTCTTATGACACCCTGACGGACTCGGTGATTTTCTCATCCTGGCTGTTCTACGGACTGATGACGGCGGCCCTGTTCATTTTCAGAAAGGAGATGCCGAACGCGCACCGGCCCTATCGCGCGTTCGGTTATCCCGTGGTCTCGCTGATTTTTCTGTTGGTCACCGCGGCCCTGCTGATCAACACCTTTGTCGCCGCTCCGCGCGAGGGGCTGCGGGGCGTCGCCGTGCTGGCCGCGGGATTGCCGTTTTATTGGTACTGGTCGCGCCGTTCCGCCGCGGTGAAGTACTAGTCCGCGTTCGGACCCAACCGCATCTGTGCGGTCGCGGCAATCACTCGGGCAAGTCGAACGCCAGCACCTCGGCATCCCGCCCAGCGCTCAGCGTGAGGCGCGAGCCGTCCGTGATTTTCAGTGCATCGCCCGCCGCGAGCGCGGTGCCGTTGGCCGTCACCGACCCTCGCGCCACCTGCAGATAGATGCGCCGCCCGCGGCTCACGTCGAGTTCTGCATGCTCATGGCCGTCGATGAGGCCGGCGTAAATCTTCGCGTCTTGATGAATCAGCAAAGAGCCATCCGCGCGATCCGGCGAAACGATGAGCCGCAAGCGCCCGCGCTTCTCTTCGGGTGAAAACCGCTTCTCCTCATAGCTGGGCTCGATATTGCGCTCGGCGGGCTGAATCCATATCTGCAAGAAATGCACCGTCTCGGTCGGGCTCGGGTTGAACTCGCTGTGCCGCACTCCGGTGCCGGCGCTCATGCGCTGCACGTCGCCCGGCTTGATGGTGGAGCCGTTGCCCATCGAGTCCTTGTGCGCCAATTGACCCTCCAGCACATAGCTGATGATTTCCATGTCGCGATGGCCGTGGGTGCCGAAGCCGGCCCCGCCCTGAACCCTGTCCTCATTGATCACCCGCAGGGGACCGAACTCCACATGGTTTGGGTCGAAATAGTCGGCAAATGAAAACGTATGGAAGGACCTGAGCCATCCGTGATCGGCAAAGCCCCTCTCATTGCTGCGCCTGATGTCGTTGTTCATGGAAACCTCCTGAGGCGGAGATATGGGGTCGACCAGGCGGTAGGACAAGCCCTACACGCGTTGACGTGCCGGCCTGACTGCCTGCGCCCGGAATCCGGTTTACCGTCCGTGCACGGTGGGTTTCAGGGAGAGAACGATGTCAATCGGCAGTCGCTCATTGCAGCGGATATCCATCGCGTCTCTCCTGGGTGTATTCGCAACCTGTCTGCTCGCGGCCTCCGCAGGATCCACAGCGCGCGCTTGCCCCGGCCGCGCCGGACCGTCCAAATTGGATTACCTGATACTGGCGAGCATCGCCGACTCTCCACATTTGCTGCCGATGGCGGCCTATCGCCCCACGAATGATTGAGGAGGAAATCGCATGTCATTCATCGCATGGATCGTGCTTGGACTGGTGGCCGGATTTATCGCCAGCAAAATCGTCAACAAGGCGGGCGAGGGCATGCTGATGGACATCGTGCTGGGCGTCGTGGGCGCCTTTCTCGGCGGATGGCTGTTTAACACCTTCGGAATGCCCGGCGTCACCGGATTGAATTTGTATAGCCTGCTGGTGGCCGTGGTGGGTGCCGCCGTATTCCTCATTGTCTACCATGCATTGATCGGACGCTCCCGCTAAAAGAATCCGTGCAGTTCGACGAAGTACAGCCGCTGGTGCTCGGAATTATCCTGCGGAATGCCGTCGTTCCAGCGAAATCCCGAGCGTATCTGCAGGAACTGAATCGGCGTGAGTTCATACACCACGCTCCAGCGCGTTTCCTCGCCGTTGGGTACCGCGCGGTTGGGATTGAGA
>JBARBX010000039.1:0-3718 GCA_049793535.1 Steroidobacteraceae bacterium
CTTCAACACCGCGGCCGGCCGATATGCAGATAGAACGAAAGCCGGGTATGCACCGGCCAGCAAACCTAACAATACGGCAGTTAGCAGCAGAGAGCACAGGAGTACCGGATCGCCTAGGTGGTCGAAGGCGATTCTCTGCTTTAAGACAGAATTCACTCGAGGCAACAGCACTTCGCTAAGCGCGACGGCGACCGCCATGGCCAAGGCGACATAGATGATCGCCTCGCCCAAAAACTGGGTGATTAATTGGCTGCGAAGCGCACCCGATGCCTTGCGAACGCCGGTCTCAATGGCACGCTGGCCCGCTCGAGCAGTCATCAGTGAGACGAAGTTGAATGATGCCGAGATGATGATCAATAGGCCAATGGCGACCAGGGCGACGAGATGGCTCCTGTCGCCTCTCGGGGATATCGGTGATTCGCCGGGGGGTGACAGGTGTAAGTCCTCAATGGGCGTCAGATGCAGTCCAACGGTGAACCCAGGTGGATAAACGGGTGCGTCGTGAGCGGCAAAGGCGGAGAGCTCCTGTCGCGTCTCGCCTACAGGTGCCCCCGGCCGCCAGCGGATGAAGGTATAGGCGTTCATCCGAAACGGCCCCTGATCTTGCGTTAGATCATATAGCGCGAACTTGGAGTAGGCCGCAAGGCTCGAGCCGAACACCTCGCCCTGTACGTAGCTATTTGCCGGCAAATCCTCTATTACCGCGGTCACGCGCATCGCATGAGGCGTGTTGAAGGCAGTCGATACCTTGGCAGCATCGGTGCCCATGGCAGGATTCACCTCCAACAGTTCACCCAATGGCATATCTCGACCGAAATACTTTCGCGCGGCCGTTCGGGTCAGGACGACGCTGTCGGGCGCGGCCAGGGCCGTTTGAGCATCGCCGGCTAATGATTTCAGCGGCATGACCCGAAAAAATGACGGGTCCACCCAGAGGAAGTCTGTCTCGTCCGCTTCTGTTTGCTCGTGCCGAATATGCGGCGGATCATCCGGAGTCATGACCCGGGCGATGGTCGCGATCTGCGGGAACTGTGCGCTCAGCTTTGCCGCCAGGTCGGGAGACGAAAAATCCCATCGCTCTGCAGGCAGGCTACGATTCGTATAGTCCTTTGTCTCAGTCAGCAGATAGACGTCCTGATAACCAGGGAAGAACCGGTCATAGCTCAGCTCATCGCGCACGTAGAGTGCGATCAGCAACGCCGCGGCAAATCCCAGCGAAAGCCCGAACAGGTTGATTGCCGTATAGACCCGATTGCGAAGCAGGTTACGGAGTGCGGCTGCGAAGTAATTTCCCATCGCGGCTGACTCAAGCCTCCGTGGTGTCCACTAAGCGTCCGTCCAGCATGTTCACCACCCGGTGGGCACGCTTTGCGTGTTCCTCCGAGTGAGTCACCATCACGATAGTCGTGCCGCCATTCATAATTCGGGTGAGCATTTCCATCACGGCCTCGCCATTAGCGGAATCAAGGTTGCCGGTCGGTTCGTCGGCTAGGATCAGCTTGGGATTGGCGACTAACGCGCGGGCGACGGCAACGCGTTGCTGTTGGCCGCCGGAGAGCTGCTTCGGCATGTGACGCGCGCGGTGGGCGAGATCGACGCGCTCGAGAGCGGCAGCAATGCGCTCGCGTCGTTCGGCGCGTGGCACCCCCACATACAAAAGTGCTACCTCGACGTTCTCAGTGACATTCAGGTCATCTATGAGGTTGAAGCTTTGAAACACGAATCCAACACCGGCGCGCCGGCGCAGGGTAAGCTCCTCCTCCGAGCAGCGAGCGATATCCTCGCCACGAAACCAATAAGATCCGGATGTCGGGCTGTCGATCAATCCGAGGATATTGAGAAGCGTTGATTTACCACAACCCGATGGACCCATGATCGCCAGGAATTCACCCGGCTTGACTTCCAGGGACACGTCGTCGAGCGCAGCCGTCTCCACATCGGTCGTGCGGTAGACCTTCGAGACGTGTTCGAGCTTTAGCATTCTCCATTCCTTCTTAGTGCGTCAGGACGACCCGGTCGGCCTTTTCAAGCCCCGTATAATCGGACGTGATCACTCGCTCCCCCGAGCGGAGTCCCGCCAGGATCTCCACTTGCTCACTCGTACGACGACCCACCTTGATGCGACGGCGCTCAGCAGTGTCGCTCCCGGGTCGGAAAACAAATATCCAATCCCCGCCGGTGCGTTCCAGGAAGGGCCCAATAGCGAGGATGGTCGCTTGCCCATCGCCGCCGAGCTGCAAGCGGCCTTGGGCAGTCGCACCCTCGACGAGGCTGGGCGGGCTCGCCCCCTGAAAATCGAGATCGACCCGGAACTGACCGTTCTGCACCTGGGGGTAGACCCGTTTGATCGTGAGCGGAACAGGTTCACCGTTGATGGTAATAGTGGCGATTTGGCCAACCCGTACCCGCGTCAGGTAGAACTCGTCGATATCGGCATTCAGCTTCATCCCTGTCTGCGGCGTCACCTCGGCGAGGCGCTGGCCAGAACTTCGGATTTCGCCGACTTTAAGGTCGATCGCGCTCACCTTGCCGGCAATGGGCGCACGAATGACGAGACCATTGAGCTTGTCATGCACTACCGCGAGGTTCCCTCGAAGTATTTCTAGCTGCTCGTGTATCGATGGGAGCAACCGCTCTCGAAGAGCGGACTGACGCGCCCCGCTATCCGCTTGTATCGGCCGTAGTCGCTTGTAGTAGGCAAGCTCGTCCGAGGCCACATCGCGCTGCTCGAGCGAAAGGGCACCTTTCGCAGCGAGCTCCTCGCGCCGCGCCGCGGCACGTCCTAAGCGAACCAGGTTGTAATCGATCTCTGCCAATGCGCGATCGTTAGCAAGCTGGTTCTGTTCAAGAGCGATCTCATTTTGCTGGAGCTCTGAGATGGCTTGGTTGATCTGAGATTCCTGCTGGATGACCTGAAGAGCAAGGTTTGTGTTGCTCAACTCGAGGATCGGCTGGCCAGCACGCACCACATCCCCTGGTTCCACAAGCACACGATCCACACGCCCCCCATCGATCGCATCGACGTAGACCGTCTCGCGGGGCACCACGCTCGCGCGCAATGGAATCAGATCGTGAAAAATTCCTTTCTCGACTGTCGCCACAGTGACTTGCGCAGCGGGCAGCCGCACCGTTCGCTCTCCCGAGCCAGCAAGAAGCCTTGCGACCAATAAAATTAAGAGAATGGCGCCCGCTACTGCGATCACCACCCTAAGGGCGATCGGCCATCGCGTCGGAGACCATCGTCTGTGTGGAATCCTTCGATCCATGCCGCCTGTCGCAGCCGCTTCGAGCTTCAGCGCAGGGGCCGCCATGCGGGGTTGCTCCTCTCCTCGCTCAAGTGGAGGACTGCTTGCGTTTGATTTTGCCGATGAGAGCCTCCAGGCGAGTGGTGTCGACGAAACCGGCATCTACCAGCCCGCGCAGTACGCGCTCGAGCGAGCCTCCGCAATAGCCTTCGACAATGCCCTGGACTGCACTTGCGGCGGTGGCTTCCGCTGTGTCGGTCGCTCGATAAATGAAGGTCCCACTCGCTACCAAGTGAGTCACATAGCCCTTATCTTCCAAACGACGCAATACCGTCCGAATGGTTGGATCTTTGAGCTTCCGGCTGACGTGCTTGCGGACTGCAAAGGCGGTCATTTCCCCGTGAGTCCACAGGATTGTGAGTAACTCGTGCTCGAGATCGCCGAGAGGGGGGCGCTTGCCCTTCATATGGCTA
>JBARBX010000040.1:0-1786 GCA_049793535.1 Steroidobacteraceae bacterium
TGCAAACAGCAGTTCTTCATAAGAGGTCGTCACGGTGGCATCGACGCTGGATGCGCTGTCGGTCAGGTCCACCTGCCCGGCGGGCACCTGGACGGCGTTTGCATTGGCAGTATTGACCGGATTGTGACAGAGCACGCAGGTGTGGTCGGTGAGCACCGCGCCCGTGGTCGGGTCAGTGGTTTGCCTGACGAAGTTCCAGATCGGCTGAATATTGTAGTTGGTCGTGCCGCCGGTGGCCGTCGCATCGGGATAGTGAATGGTGCTGCGGCAGAGCGGATCCCACGTCGTGCAATGGGAATTGCTCGGCTTCGGCGTGGTCAGATTCGCGTAAAGGTAGGCGAAGGACGCATCGGGCGCCCGCACGGCGGGATCGGTCCACACATCGCTGTAAATCACGTCGATGGTGGGCAACTCGGAGCAGGGAGTGGCCGCGCCGCTCGGGGTCAGGTCCATGGCGCAAGTGTTCCACGCCCGGGTATCCGCCATGGTATCGCCGGGATTGGCGGCCGACAGGCTCGCCACGGTATTCGGGAACGGTGCGCCCGCGGCCGTGGCTCCGGCGTTGACCGATAAGGTCAGGCCCGAACGGCCGTGCGACGGGGTGGTTTTGCTGCCGACCGTATGGCAGCCGTTGCAGGTCTTGGTCTCGCCGGGCATCAATTGCATCCAGCTGGGATGCAGCGGACCGATGCGCCGCGCATTCTTGTCGAGCACATCGACGGTGAACGGCACATTGGCCGGCAATTGGATTTTCACCGAACCGTCCGGTTCCACCGGCGCGTAGGCGAGGATTTCGCGCATGCCCATGCCGGCCGGCCCAAAGGCCGAGGCGTTGATCTTGCGCACCGTCTTATCGGGAATTTCCACCGCCTTTTCGATTCTCACGAAGCGGGCGGGGCGCTGGTCCGCCGTGGCCTGCTTGGGGTCGGCCAGGGCGGCGATGTTCGGCAGGGCGCCGTTGGTTTGCGCGGAAACCTCGTCGATATGGTCGAAATCGTACACGCTGCGGATGACCAGGATACCCAGTCCGCCATTGGTGTTGCCGGCCAGATTGGCGGCGGCGCCCGTGGGCACCACATCCGGAATGAAAGCCGGAATAGGGGTGCGCGCCTGCATGATGACCGGTTCGACGATGACGGTACCCGCCTCGGCACCCAGGATGGGGCTCAAGGTGCCTTGATCCATGTCGTAGATCCAAATGGTGTACTGCGGCGACGCCAATTGCACATTGGCGCCCGTGGTATTGCTGGCCGTGCAGACGACGGTCGCCGGCGGCGTCTGGGTCGTATCGAGCACCAGACACGGCGCCCAGCTGACCAACATGCGATTGGTGCCGTCGTACAGGGGATAGGCGGAAGCGAAGCGGCCGCCCATGGACGGCATGTTCGCGTCGGTGGTGACGCCCAGCGAGGTCGCGCTGCTCTGCGCCGTGCCGGCGGCACCAGTGGGGGTCGACGGCTGATTGATTTCAACGAAGTTCTGCGCGTCGATTTGCACGATGTCGCCGCCGAGCTGCGTGCCGACAAACGGCCGCACGATGGCAATCAGTTTGCCGTCGGCGCGCTGCCGGGCGTTCAAGAATTGAATCACGTTATTGTTCGTGCCCGCGATATTGGCGCCGCTGGCATGGCTGTTCTCGCCGTAGTAGAGCTCCAATCCGGTGCCGTCCGGATTGCAGCGGTACAGGCTGAACTGGCCGCCGTTCACGGAGTCGAAACGCGAAAATACGATCTGGCCGTTGGCCAGCACCGACGGCGCGAAATCATGATCGGTGTTGAAGCTGATC
>JBARBX010000041.1:0-9169 GCA_049793535.1 Steroidobacteraceae bacterium
CCCGGCGGCATGATTCCCGGTGTCGTGATCATCGAACCCGACTTCCCCGAACTCAAGGAGAAATGGCCGTTTCTCTGGTACGAAAATGAATACGTGGTGGACGCAGCCAGCACTTTTATTCTCGCCGCCAACGCCGCGCAGGCGCTGACAGCGCCGACTCCTACGGCGCGGCCGCGCCGGTAATCCTTTTCAGGCCCGCGGTGACGCAAGCCTCATCCTTCTCGCCTCCCGGCGCCCCGGAGGCGCTCATGGCCCCCACCAGTTTCCCATGCACCCGAATGGGCAGGCCGCCGGCCCAGGTGATGAGGTTGGGATCGCCTTCGACAGCGCCCGGCAGCGGCGGGGATGCGGAGGTCGATGCGCCCGAGTTCGGCGCCGCGGGTGCGGGCTTGGGCTGGGTCTTGCCGAACTCACCGGACGTCATGCCCGTCTTTACGACGGTGTAGGCCTTGCGGCGGCTGATATCGACGGTCCGGTCCTGTGCGCCGTCGCTGCGCAGTACGAGTCGTGTCGACAGGTCCGGATCGACCACCGTGACCGTCACGGCGTACCCGTGCGCCTTACAGGTGTCGATGGCCGTCCGAGCGGCGCCAATCAGCAGCGCGAGCGGCAGCGGAGCAGCCGTTTCGCCGGCGCTGGCGGTGAATGCAATCGCGGCCAGACAGGCCGCGGCAAGAGCGACTCGTTTCATGGTAAATCCCGTCCAGTATGCGGGCCAACGCCCGCGGTCAGTGCCGATAATACGCGCGGACTCCGGCCGCTGTCGCCTGCGACGATCGATGTGCGTCCCGAATTAACGACGTCGAAAAGCGGGCGCCCGTTCACATTAGCAAGCGGTTGGTTTTGCCATGATCCGGTTCACGGCTCCCACAGGGAATAGGGAATTTCCAGGATGATCGACGAAAAGCCTGTGTCGGAAAAACGGCGCTTCCCCGTCGGCCGCTTTGCCATCGGGTTCATCGCCGCCACCGCGATCTGGGGTGGGTTTACCCTGTGGTTGATGTCCCACGGCGAGATCTCGGGGCAGCCCGCTAAAGTTTCAGCCACCTCGCCGCGGGCGTCGACCGCCGCCGCGCCGGCGAACTCACCCGCCGCCGACCAAGCGTTGGCGGCGCTGGTGGCACAGGAGTTACAAGCGCTCGGCGTCCAGCCGAAAACCGCGGTTCTGCCCGCCGACGAAGCATTCGAAGCGATGCTGGCAATCAAGCGCGGCGATTACCGGTCGGCGGGCAAGATCGCCGACGCTATTCTCGCCCGCAGCCGCATGCACAGTTGGCACTACTATCCTTTCAACGTGTTCTTGAACAGCATCACCCACACCGGCAATGATCCGGTGCTACTGGAACACTTGAATGCCTGGGTGGAGCGCGATCCGAAATCGGCGATCGCCTACCTCATACGCGCCAAGTACTACAGTCTGGCGGCTTGGGCTGCGCGAGGCGACGGACCGGCGGCGAACGTCCCCGAGCAGATGCAGTTGTTTGAGAACGATTTGAGGCTGGCGACCGCCGATGTGCGCAGATCCATCGGCCTGAATCCCGGTATTCCCTGGAGCTACTACCTGCTGCTCGACGTCGTCACGGACCACGCCGATTCGCCGACAATGGAGGCGGCGTTCCAGTCGGCAACGAATGCTTATCCCGACTACTACGAACTCTACCGGCTGCGCCTCTATTCATTGACGCCGAAACGAGGAGGCTCGTTCAAGGCCATGTACTCGTTCGTCGATCAATACGCGGGGCGCGCTCAAGACAGCTCGCCACTGAAGCTGCTGTACCTGCAATTGTATTCCTACCTGGTCGATGCGGCAGCCTTCGACTGCGGCTCATTCCAGAATGAAATGCGCAAGCAGTGCATGAGCGTCGCCCTGCAGAACAGCGTCAGACCCGACCTGGCGGACGGAATGCTGAAGGCATTGAAGCTGTACAAGGTGTCCGACCCGATTGAATTCAGCAACGCACTGTGGCCGATTCTTGGCTATATGAATTCCTGCGGCTGCGAAGCTACGGCGCTCGGCGCGGTGCTGCAAACCGCGGCCGGTATCATGGGCAGCGACAATCGGATATTGGACGAGCCGGGGCACAACAACTATGTGCTCGATGACATCACCGCGCAGGTTTGGGTGCGCGCGGGCAACACGGTCAATGCCGATCAAAAATTCCGCGAGGCGCTGAAAGATGTCGAGCACACCTCATTTCCCGACGAGGCGCAAAAAGACGAGGCCATGGCCGTGATTTTCGACGAAATGGCCGGAATCGCTTATGAGAAAGCCCAGTACCTCAACATCATCGTGTACCACGACGCCGCAAACGCCGTCGGTGGAACCAATCACGGAAACAGGCCGCATCTAAAATGTTACGCCTACTACCAGTTGAAACACTATACCGAGGCCGTGAAGGAGTGCACTCAACTAATCGAGGGCAACAGCGGCTACCTTGAAACGTACTACTTCCGAGGCCACGCCTACGAGGTCCTGGGCCAATGGGACGCGTCGCTGGCCGATTTCGCTCCGATTGCGGAGAGCGCGAACAACTACTATCGAGTCGGCGCGGCGCTGGACATGTCGTTTGACTACGGACAGAAGCACGACTTTGCGAGTGAGCTGGCTTCGCTGAACCAGCATGCCTACCTATTCGATCCAAGGCTGCAGCCGCCGGAAGATCTTGCAGTCAGCTACAACAACCGCTGTTACGCCTACATGAAGCTGGGCGAGCTGCAGAAGGCCTTGAACGATTGCACCGCCTCCCTCCAGTATGGCCAAATTCCGGACGCGTACCACAAGCAGCAGCAGTTGTTGAAGATGATCGGTACTAAGGCAGCTCCGTCCCGGTTATAGCCGGGGCCACGATAGTTCCCGTATTTTCAACAACTTATCTGCTTCGCCCATGGCATCTGTGTGCGCGCGTAAATCGACGTCGGTTCCGCGCAAAAGCGGGAATTGGCCTTTTCGCGTTACCATACAGCGATGAGCTCAGCAGAATTCATTGCGCCCGAGAGAACCGATCGGGCGGTCGCCAGCGGCACCATGAAGGTGCGTATCCTGCGCACTGGGGTCGACTCTCCGGTTCAAAAAGAGGACCGCGTGGCCGTCGAGGCGCCCCTGGAATACATGCTGCACCATCCAGCGCTCGGCGGGGAGCCCGTGTCGTTCGGTACGACCATGAGGACCCCGGGGGACGATGAATTCCTGGCCGCGGGATTGCTGTACGGCGAGGGACTCGTCAACAGCGTTGCCGATATCGAAGCGATTGAATCGAGCACGCGGCGGCCGAACATCGTCAACGTCCGCTTGGATTCCCGCGTGCAAATGGCAATGCAATTGGCGACGCGCCGATTCTCCGCCGGCTCGAGTTGCGGCGTCTGCGGCACGACCGGACTCGACGCCGCCATCGCGCGGGCGGCGGCCACACGCATCGCCGAGACCGGGCCTGTCGAGCTCGATTTGCTGTTGCGGCTACCCGACTTGATGCGGGCGGGCCAGTCCAAATTCGGCGATACGGGCGGCATCCATGCGGCCGCGCTGTTCGACTTCTCCGGCAATCTCATCACGATCGCGGAGGATGTGGGGCGTCACAACGCCATCGACAAGCTGGTTGGCGAATGTTTGCTGAAGGGATGGTTGCCGCTGCGCGAACACATTATCTTGCTGAGCGGGCGTGCGAGCTTTGAACTCGTGCAAAAGACCTTGCGCACCGGAGCCGCGGTGCTCGCGGCGATCGGCGCCCCGTCGAGCCTTGCCGTGAACCTCGCACTTGCCGCGGATTTGACGCTGGTCGGCTTCTTGAGGCAGAAACACTGCAATGTGTACTCCAACCCGCAGCGCCTATCCCCTCCCCACGCGTGGTCGCACGAAGGGTAGATGCCACCACGGCAGCGTCTCTTCTACGGCCAAGAATGAGCCTGCCGCATCGGAGGGCCGGTAGCCGGGAAGATTGGCGAGTATTGCGCGCCAGCGCGTGCCGGCGAGCACGACTCTCAGGCTCTCGATTGCCGGCTGTGCAAGGTTCTCTTTTAGACAGGCGAGAAAATAATTCTCCTCGACCAGCGGCTCGAAGTGCAGGCCAAACTCGGCCGCCGCGGCTTCGACACCGACGCCCACGTCGGCGACTCCGCTCGCAATGCAAAGTGCCACGGCGACATGCGACTGTTCGATGTTCTCGCCATAGCCCCGGAGAGCCTCGGGAGCGAGCGCTTCGCGCTGCATCAGATGCTCAATCAGCAGACGCGTCCCCGAGCCGGGTTGACGATTGACGAAGCGCAGTTCGAGTCGCGCGATGTCCGCGAGTGCGCGCACTTTCGCCGCAAACTCATTGCGCATCATCAATCCCTGTGTCCGCCGCGAGCAGCCGATGAGCATGTGCAGTCCGGGATCGAGCAAGGGTTTGAGCGCCCTGGCAAACGTCGGCGCGGCCGCGGCCAGATCGGGGACATGGAATCCGGCGATGAGACATTGCCGCTCGTTCAGCGCGCGTAGCGCGTCGACGCTGCCTTGAAAATTGATCTCCAGATGCAGATCGGCGGCATCAACGGTGTGGCGCTGAAGCACCGGCAGGGCCATATCATGACTGGCGCGGATCGAGAGTACCGGCTGACGCTGATCGCGGGCCTCGCTGAGTACGCGCGCAAGATCCGACCGCAGGGCTTCGATTTGCGGCTGCATTCGCATGCGCGCACGCCGCTCCGCCCATAGTAGCCGCTCCGCAAATTGAGTGGGCCGCGCCCTCTGTCCCTGCGACCACATGACCAGAGGTTCGCCCAGCGTTTTCTCCCATTTACGCAGCGCCCCCCAGACGTAGCGATAGGATGTGCCGAGAGATTCGGCGGCGTGCCGAATCGAACCGCCCTCCAGCACCGCCGACAATAGCTCGAACAGCGGATTGCCCAGGGCGGCGCCGTGCTGTTCGCCGGGCTCGAAGCCATACCGAAGATGCAGCCCCAACGCGGGTTCGCCGACGGCGGCTAATTCGGTTCTCGATTGGGTGTCGGTAGGCCGCATGCGGCCGATTCTAGCGCCTTTGCCCCCGGCGCACTCGAACTCTACCAGGGACTGCAGAAGGTGAGCTTCTTCGCGGGCGCCGGGCGCTCCACGCAGAAGACACCGACTTCGATGCCATAGGTCGCGGCGAGCGACGCGCGATTGATGATCTCGGACGGTGGGCCGATGGCAACCGATCGATTGCGCTGCATGAGAAGAGCGCGCCCCGGGAAAAGAAAGGCGTGATTGGGGTCATGACTGGTCGAAACGATGGCGACGCCGCGACCCGCCAGCCGGCCGATCATGTCGAGGCATCGCACCTGATTCTTGAAATCCAAATGCGCGGTGGGTTCATCGAGCAATATGACGGCGGGCCGCTGCACGATAGTGCGGCACAGCAGCACGAGCTGGCGCTCTCCGCCGCTCAATTCGGTGTATGCGCGGTCCTTCACCTGCAGGAGGCCGAACTCCTCGAGGGCCTGCGCAGCCGCTTCGCGATCTTGCGCCGACGGTGAGCCGAAGGCGCTCAAGTACGGCGTCCGTCCCATCGTCACGATGTCGAGCGCCGAGAAGGGAAAGGTCACCTGGTGCTCTTGGAATAGGATGGCGACTTTTCTCGCGCGCGCGGTTGAGTCGAGTCCGGTCAACTCCTCGCCATCGACCCGCACGGAGCCTGCCGACAAATTCAGGGTACCGGCGAGACAGCGAAGCAGCGTGCTCTTGCCGCAGCCGTTGGCGCCGAGCACGGTCAGAACTTCGCCCGCCGACACGTCGAGGTCCAATGCCTCGAATATCGCATTTGCGGCGTATTTGAAGGCCGCCCCTCTGACTTCCATCAGTACTCGCGTCATTGCCAGGCGCCTTGCGTCTTCCTCAACAAGTACGCAAAGAAGGGCGCGCCCACCACCGCGGTGAGGATGCCGAGCGGAATTTCGCTCGCGCTGGCGGTTCGCGCCACATCGTCAATGAGCAGCAGGTACGTCGCACCGATGCTGCAGGCCGCCGGCAGCAGCGTGCGATGATCGGGACCGGTCCACATGCGCGTGAGATGCGGTATCACCAATCCCACCCAGCCAACGATGCCGCAAACGGACACGGCGGCGGCGGTGATGAGGGTGGTACACGCGATGATGATCGCCTTGAGACGATCGGTACGGATGCCCAGAGATCCCGCTTCCTCATCTCCCAAGGAGAGTACGTTCAAGCGCCAGCGCACCAGCATCAGTCCCGCGCTTCCCAGGATAATGGGGGGCAGCGCCATGCTCAAGCTCTGCGTGGAAGTTCCATTGAGACTTCCGAGCAGCCAGTAAGTGATCGCCGGCAGCTTCGAATCCGGATCCGCCACGTATTTTGCGCCGCTCAGCAGGGCGCTGAAGAAAGCTGCGACGACCACTCCGGACAACACCAGCATCAAGACGGGCGTGCTGCGATAGGTGCGAGCCAGCAGATACGTCAATCCCACCCCGAGAATACCGAACACGAATGCGGAAAGTTCGGTGCCGACGGCGCCGCGCGACAGCAACAGGGCGAGCGCGGCGCCAAAGCCCGAGGCTGCGCTCACTCCCAGAATGTCCGGACTCACCAGTGGATTGCGAAACATGCCCTGATAGGCTGCACCGCTGATCGACAGGCCGGCGCCGAGAAACATTGCCATGACGGCGCGAGGCAGGCGGATCTGAAGGACGATGGTTTCCATCGATGCCGACCAATCGTGGGAGATGGGTAGAAAGTGGCCCGCTAAGATCCGCACCACGGCCCCAGGCGCGATGTAGAAACGCCCTACGAGCAAGGAGACGTACAACGTCGCGAGGGGTACGAGAATCATCGCGAACAAGGCGCCCCGCTTCATGGCGGCGCAGTGGCATTGATGATCGAGGCGTACTCATCGTCGGTCAGCGGGTAATGAAAATAGCGCGCGTAGAATTCCTTGGTTTCGCGCTTGATGTCGAGTTTCGGGAATAGCCCTGGGTGCAGAGTCTTTGCGGCCCAAAGCACTTGCAATGCCGCTTCCGCGCTGTGACGGTCCCACAGATAGGCCCCGGTCGGGTTGACGAACACCTTTCCGGCTTTCACGGCCTTGATCTCCCGCCAGCGCGGATCATCGAGAATCTCCTGTCGGCTTCGCTGATTGGGGGCGGTTCCGACGATGATGACGTCGGGATCCCAGGCGACGATTTGCTCCAATGTGACAGGTCTGCCAACGCCGACGACATCGGCCGCGTTGCGGCCCCCGGCAATCGTAATCCAATCGTCGATTACGGAGTCGCGGCCGTCGATGGTCAAGACACCCGCCGACGCCGTGTGCAGCACCGTCGGCCGCTGGTTCGCGGCGAGACGGTCCGTAACGCTCCGAACGCGCTGAATGTTAGCATCGAAGTAGCGTATGTAGTCCTCGGCCACTTCGGCCGTTCTTGGCCCAAGCACCTCCCCCGTGAGGCGCACCGTCGTTTTGAGTCCTTCGAGCGAGGTATTCGGCATCAAGACGATGGGCACGTGATAGGCCTCCATGGCGGCGCTCCACTTGGGCAGCGTGCCGCCGTAGGCCATCAAAATAACGTCGGGCCGAGCGCCGATCAGCGTTTCGATGTTGGGGTCTCCGGCGGCATTGAAGGCCGCGGGTACCTGATCGATTCGCGGGTAGAGTCTGCGCAACCAGGGCTGGCGTTGCGCCTGCACGCTGGTCGCAACGATCTTGTCCGCGCCCCCCAGCATCAACACCATGGCATTGTTGGCGTGCCACGGATCGGCGACGCGGTTGACGAGCAACGGCAGGGTGACGACGCGACCGGCCGCGTCCGTTACCTGGCGCGTGCCCTGCTGCGGCGATGCCTGGACCGCCGCCGCCGCCAGCAAAATGGCGGCCGCCAGCCACAGCGCTGCGATGCGCATTTGCCTCAGAAATGTACGCTCGCGGACGCGAGTACCGTGCGCGGCGACCCGAAATGTGCCAGTAGGTTCCCTGTGTTGGCGCCGGTGAGATTGCTTGGAGCGACGGTCGACCAATAGCGGCGATCGGCGACATTGTCCACGGACAGCCGCCAAGTCACGGGCAGGCTGGCTACGCGCGAGGTGTAGCGCGCACCCACGTCGAAGAGATTGTAGCCGGCCACCATGAACGTGTTGCTGTCGTTGCCGGGACGGGGTCCGGAGAATTGATAGTCGAACACGGCGACCAAACCCGGCACCGCTGCAATCTGATATTCAAAGAGGGTATTGCCCTTCACCTTGGGCGCACCCACGTAGATTTTGTCATTGGTGCTGGGGAGCGGCGTGTCTTCGAGCCGCGCATTGAGGAACGTGACTCCGCCATACAGGGTGAGACCGGGGGCGATCTCGCCAATGGCCGACAATTCGAGCCCTTTGTTGATCTGATCGCCGCTGATTTTGAACACATTGTCGGTCGGGTCGATGTTGGCGAAGGGCCTCTCTATTCGAAATAGGGCCGCCGTGAAGTCGATCTTGGCCAGCGTGGCCTTGTATCCGACTTCGTATTCCTGGCTGCGATAGGGCGCGAGGCTGGCACCCGCATTGACCGTGCCGCCGGGCGCCAAATCGCCCGCCTGCAGGCTGCTGGCAAAGGTCGCGTACACCGTCATGTAGCTCTCGGGTTTGAACAACAGGCTGCCGGTCGGACTCGCGCCATGGTTGGTGTATTCGGTGGTCCGCGTTGCCTTGTTATTGTAGTTGTCGACGTGAAACCAGTCCTGGCTGACTCCGAGCCGCGCACCCCAATATTGATTGAAGCGCAGCGAATCGCCGACATTGATGCCTTGCTGCACCGTGTCCGAGGAATCGAAACTCGGGCCCGAACCCACCACGCCGGCCGCCGGATAGGGGTACTGCACAGGGTCATCGATGCTCGCCGAGCCGAGCAGCAGGTGCGCCGCAGTCGGCGTGGTGATCAAGGAATACGACGACGATCGATAGCCGGCGGTGCCGAGAGTCAAGTCATTTGCGACGCCGAGACTGTCGAACTTTCCGTCGAGATAGGCGGTATTGCTGGTGATGACGAATCGCGGCGCAAAGCCCGACCCCATCGAGGAGGTGTAGGTTCCTGAATTGGACTTCAGATTGTTCACCTGCGTATTGATATCGCGCGTTGCGTCCTGATTCAGCGCACCGACGACGAGGTGCCAATCGGAATTGAAATCGTGCTTGACGAGGGCAACCGACGTTTCAGTTCTCAGATCAACG
>JBARBX010000042.1:0-2381 GCA_049793535.1 Steroidobacteraceae bacterium
GAGCCGCAGCTCGGCGATCCGACGGACGTCACCCTACGATTCGATGGCGCCTGGCGCCGGATCGGGGGCACGATCGAGATCCCCGAGGTGCACGCGACCGTGGCCGGTGCCGCCCTGTCGGGCTCGATCACACTGCGCGATCTCGACACCGATCCGGTCGTCGATCTCGCACTCGGCATGCAGCATCTGGACTTCGCGCAACTGCTGGGTGCATCCGGGCTCGCGGTGCCCGAAAGCTTGGGAATGGCGCCCGGCGCCGGCCAAGACCTTGGCTCGGCCACGATCGACGTGCGTGTACGCGGACGCCTGGCGGACCCCGCCTCGCTCTTGGTGAGCCAGAAGATCGACTTCAGGCCGCCACGTCAGATGCCGCCGGCGATCGCGCGCCTGCGCGGCGATTTTATCTTCAGATCCGAAGACGGCCCCGGGCCGCACCGCCCCATCGACGTCTCGCTCGCATCCCCCGACTTCATCGCCCTGCGCGACGTTCCGCCGCTGTTCGTGCGCACTCTGCTGCTTGCCGAAGACGCAGGCTTTTACGGGCATCGCGGCATCGACCTGCGCGAACTACCCACCGCGCTGCTCACCAACTGGTCGCGCGGCGGCGCCGCGCGCGGAGCGTCGACAATCACCCAGCAGCTGGCCAAGAACCTGTTCCTGTCGCGCGACAAGCAGCTCGGACGCAAGCTGCAGGAACTGGCGATCACGTTCCTGCTCGAGTCGGCGCTCGGCAAGGATCGTATCCTCGAGATCTACCTGAACATCATCGAGTGGGGACCGGACCTGCGTGGCCTGCGGCCCGCGGCCCGCCACTATTTCGCTCGCGAACCCCGAGAGCTGACGCCGGCCGAAATGGCCTTCCTGGTTGCGATCATCCCCGGGCCGATCAAGTACCAGAGTTCATTCGCGCACGGCATGCCGGGGCCTGGTCTGCGTTCGCTGATCGATGAGCTGTTGGCGAAGCTGCGGTCGGTGGATGCGATCGGCGAGGAGGAATATCGGCGGGCGCTCGGCGAACCCATCGTCGTTGCCGGCGGCAGGCCGCCCAGATGATCGGTGGCGAATGGGGAAACGGGTGGGAGGGGATCGACAAAGTCCCCTTCTAGTTCGGTTCAACTGTATCGCACTCCCGTTGGCGTCATATCGGGACTCATATTGTTTCGTTTAATAGCGATTTCGGGACGGCAGCGATGGGTGGGTCCGTCCCTTTTTCGTTGGGAGGGTTTTTGGTTGAAGGACCGCTTCTGGCCTGATTGGAGACGAATCGGCCACCCCCTGCGCTCCACAATTGAGACCGATAACCGCCAGTTATCGTGTTTCAGCGTTTCGCCGATCTGCGCTATAAAAACCGGCGCCGCCAAGTCGCCTCCCTCCTTGATGCCGTGGAATGCCGCAATCAAGCTCAGTTCACCCGCTGTTGATTAGTCCACCATGATTAGCTAACATGGTCCTATGTCAGATAAATTTGTAAACGTTCACGCTGCGAAAACACGCCTCTCCCAGCTCGTGGCCCGGGCGGAACGGGGCGAGCGCATCATTATCGCGCGGGATGGGAAGCCCGTGGCGCAGCTTGGGCCCGCACCGAAGGCGAAGCGTGCCGCGCTGTCCGATGACGATCCGCTCTTAAACCTTGACGATTTCGCGATCGACGGCGCAGGCGGCAATTTAACCAACGCCGATATAGATCACATGCTTTATGGCAAGTCGTGAGGTTTTCGTCGATACATCAGGTTTATATGCGCTCGTTGATAGAAAAGACGCGCATCACCCGGCCGCGCGCGCGGTCGTCGAACGATTGCTTCGAGGCGGTCATAGGTTCGTAGCCACCGATTATGTCCTCGCTGAAACTGTCAATCTAGCCAATGCGCGCAGCGGCACCCGAGTCGCCATTCGCGTGCTTGACCTGATCGAGCAAAGCGCTGGGATTCGAATCGAATGGATCGGCACATCACGTTTCGACTTTACGAAAGCGTTCTTCCGCAAGCACGCCGACCACCAGTACTCGTTCACCGATTGCACCAGTTTCGTCGTGATGCGAGAGCTCAAGCTTTCACAGGCGTTGACGACGGACCACCACTTCTCTCAAGCAGGGTTCGACGCCTTGCTGCTTACTGCTTCGCAATAGGTTCCATGACCCCAGGTCGAAATGATCCTTGCCCCTGCAGCAGCGGCAAGAAGTACAAACACTGTTGTTGGCGCTCGGCGGCCGCCTCCGCGGACTCGCCGGACGCGCTCTCCTGGCGGCGGGTACGGCGGGCGTTGGACGAGTTCGCCATGGCGAGCACGATGCTCGCTTTTGTCGCCGAAACGTACGGTCCCGAGGCGCTTGAAGAGGCCTGGGAGGAATTCTCCGGCGCAGAGGCGCCTTTTGATCCTGAGAC
>JBARBX010000043.1:0-15414 GCA_049793535.1 Steroidobacteraceae bacterium
AACCGCCACCGGCACCATTCTAGCGGCCTTCGGCACCGCGCTGCCGGAGAGCGCAGTCACCTTCGTCGCCGTGGTATTCGGACGCGACTCGGCTCAGAAGGACATCGGTGTCGGAGCCGCCCTCGGCGGACCCTTGGTGCTCGCCACTCTCTCATACGCCGTCGTCGGCTTCGCGCTGCTGTGGAACCGGCGCCGTCTCGGCCGCGCGACGCCGGTCATCGAATGCGAGTCGCAAAAACTGCGCCGCGATCAGGCATGGTTTCTGTCCCTCTTCGTCGTCAAACTGGCGCTCGGCCTCATCGTGCTCCGCTACAAGCCCTGGCTCGGCGTCTTGTTCCTGGCCGCCTATGGCATTTATCTGAGGCAGGAGCTGCGCGGTGCACAGGTCATTGGCGAAGACGCTCTCGAGCCACTCAAACTGCACCCCAAGGGCGACCCGGGGCTTCTGTGGTCGCTGGTGCAAACGACCGTCGCGCTCATCGTCATCGCGATTGCGTCCAAGGTGTTCGTCGGCCAGTTGGAGTCCATCGGAATCTGGGCGGGGATGTCGCCGCAATTGGTGGCATTGCTGCTGAGTCCCGTCGCCACCGAGCTGCCCGAGACCATGAACGCGCTCATCTGGGTTCGCCAGGGGAAGGAAAGGCTGGCCCTGGCCAACATATCGGGCTCCATGATGATTCAGGCCACGGTCCCCACCGCATTCGGCTTGTTCTTCACCCCGTGGATGTTTTCCCGCGAGCTCATCATCTCGGGAATCATCACGCTGGTGGCGGTGGCGGCATTGCTCGAGCTATTCTCGAAGCGCGAGGTCGATGCTCGATGGCTCGTGCCGCTCGCCGCGCTGTATGCCGTGTTCATCGCCGTGTTAATTTCGATGTGAGGACGCGAGGAGTCAGGGATGAGGCTATCAGTCGCTACCATGGGGGTTGCCGCCCACTCGGGCTGGGCGGCTGTGGTCGCGCTCGGCCGCACGCCGAAGGGCCCGCAGGTGTTGGCCCGATCGCGGGTCGATCTCATCGAGGATGACTGTCCCGAGTCCAAGCAGCCCTACCATGCGGTCGAGGCACTGGGCTTGGAGGAGGCCTCGCAGCGCCTGAATCGTTATCGCCGCCAAGCCGAAGCCAGGGCCCACTCGGCGCTGCATCGCCTGCTGGAGGAGGTGGCGGGTCGGGGGTTTCGACTGACGTCGGTTGGAATTTTGGAGTCGTCGGGGCGCAAGGGCAGCTCGCTCGAGGCCATACTCGCCTCGCACGCGGCGATTCACTCGGCCGACGGCGATCACTTTCGGAACGCGCTGAGCACGGCCGCGCAGGGGCTCGGGCTCGCCGTGAGTCGCGTGCCGGCGCGGGATCTAGACACCCGTGCGGCGGCCTGTCTGCACCAGCCCTTGAACCACTTGGGAGAGGCCGTGCGCCAATTGGGCAGGCAGGTGGGTTCTCCCTGGGGCGCCGATCAGAAGCAGTCCGCGCTGCTGGCCTGGCTTCTGCTCGAGCTGTGAGCCGCGATCAGCGGCCTTGATACTTCACGGCCGACGGCGGCGCGCCGAACAATCGAATGAAGCTGCGGCGCATGCGCTCCGCGTTGCCGAAGCCGCAAGATTGCGCGATGTCCTGCACGGATCGGCCGCTGCCGGCGATGGACCCGCGCGCCGTCTCGGCGCGCAAGTGTTCGATGGCCTTGGCGGGGGTCATTCCGGTCTCGGCCTGAAATGCGCGGGAGAAATTCCGCGGACTCATGCACGCGTGGTGCGCAAGATCCGCGACGCTGTGCCGCTGGTCCAAGTGGCTTCGTACGTAGTCGAGCAGGGATGCGAATCGGCCGTTCGCGCGCTCCATGTCGAGCAGAGCGGAGAATTGCGATTGGCCGCCGGGGCGGCGGTAATAGACCACCAATTGCTGCGCCGTACGCCGTGCAATGCTCTCGCCGAGATCGGCTTCGATCATCGCCAACGAGAGATCGATTCCGGCGCTGATGCCGGCGGAAGTCCAGATGGAACCGTCCTTGACGAAGATGCAATCCGGCTCCACGCGAACCTGGGGAAACTTGCGCGCGAAATCCGCCGCCCGGCTCCAGTGGGTGGTGGCACGTTTGCCGTCGAGCAATCCGCCGGCGGCCAGCACATAGGAGCCCGAACAGACGCTGGTGGTGCGCCGGGCGTGCGCGGCACAGGCGCGGATGAAGCGGCGCGTCTTCGCGCAATGCATGGCGGAGCGCGAGCCGTCGCCGCCCGCGACAATGAGCGTGTCGACGTCGCGAGCGCGCCCCAGGCGCCGCGCCTGCATGAACGCTCCGGACGAACTCGAAACCAAGCCGGGCTCGGCGGCAATCACCTTCGGTGCGTAAGTGCCGGGAGCGTAGCGCGCGGCAATCTCGAAGGCTGCGATCGGGCCCGCCGCGTCCAGCAGCTGGAACCCGGGATATATGAGGAAGGCTACTTGGCGGATCATGGCTGAAAAGGTGGGAATGACGTCATTCAGGACGGAGCCTAACCGGCTACGCTTAACTCCGTCAAACCCGAGGTACAGACCATGACCGGCGACTATTCCGTGGTATTTGCGCTTTATCCGCGCGTCACCCAGCTCGACTTCACCGCTCCCTTCGAAATTTTCGCGCGGCTGCCGCGCGCCAGGTGCGTGCTGGCGTCCGTCGAGGGCGGCACCATCCAGGGGGACGGCGGAATCACGTTTTCCGGTGTCGCCCGCCTCACCGACGTCGCGCGCTGCGAGCTGCTGTGCGTTCCGGGAGGTTTCGGCACGGTCGCGGCGATGGAAAACGCAGCCTATTTGACGGAGCTCAAGCGGCTGGCGGCGCAAGCCGAGTACGTCACCTCCGTGTGCACGGGATCGCTGCTGCTCGCGGCCGCCGGACTGCTGCGCGGCAAGAGAGCGGCGTGCCACTGGGCTTGGCGCGAGCTCTTGGCCGATTTTGGCGTCATACCCGACCCCGCTCGCATCGTGCGCGACGGCAACGTCATCACGGGCGGCGGCGTGACGGCCGGCATCGACATGGCGCTCGCCGTCATGGCGGAGATCGCCGGTGTCAACTATGCCGAGGTCGTGCAGCTCGCGCTGGAGTACTCGCCCGAGCCGCCCTTCGATTCGGGACGGCCGGAGCGAGCCCGGCCTGAAGTGGTGGCGGCCGCGTTGAAGCGGCTGGATTCCATACGCGTGGAGCGCTCCGCAGCCGTCCACCGGGCGGCGGAGCGGACGCTTATCCCACCGCCGGCGTAGTGCCGCCGAGAACTTGCAGAAAGCGCGCGCGCTCGATGTTGCCGCCGGAGAGCACCACCGCTACGTTCTTGCCCGACATTTGACCGCGCTCCTGCAATAGCGCCGCCAGCGGGGCGGCACCCGCGCCCTCGACAACCTGATGAGTGTCGTCATAGTAAATGCGCATGGCCTCGGCGATCTCGTCCTCGGAAACCTGCGCAATGCGCGCCGCGCCCCGGCAGATGGTGGCTACCGCCTCCGCATTGGGTTCGCGCGTCGCCAGTCCATCCGCAAAGGTGTGCGCGAGCGGTGCGTTGATGGCTCGCCGCGCGGCAAAGGACAGGGCCGTGGCGGGCGCTCCGGCAGCGCCGACACCGATGATGTCGGTCTTGAGACCCAATAGATCGCGCACGGTGATCAAGCCGGAGATGCCGGAACCCATCCCCACCCCGACGTACACGGCGTCGAGATCGGCAACCGAACGCAACAGCTCGAGCGCATAGGTGGCGACGCCGACGACCAGGTCAGGGTGGAATGACGGCACGAAGTGCAACCCTGCCGCGTCGGCCACGCGGAAGGCCTCGTGCTTCGCCTCGTCGAAGTCCCGGCCGAATTCGACGACCTTCGCGCCGAAGGCGGCGATCGCGGAGTTCTGGTCGCGGGAGTTGTTGCGCGGTACGTAGATGGTGGCCGGAATTCCGGTGCGCGCCGCGGCAAAGGCGATGGACTGCCCGTGATTGCCGCGCGTGGCCGAAATGACTCCGGGAATCTTCGGCTGCGCGCGGCGCAATCGATCCAGGTAGACGAGTCCGCCGCGGACTTTGAAGGCGCCGGTGGGCGTGTGATTTTCGTGCTTCACCCACACCGTACAGCCGGCGCGCGTCTTCAGTTTCGGCCAGGCGTATTGCGGGGTCGGCGGCACGATGCCGCGCACCAGCGTCGCGGCACTCTCCAGATCACGGAGCTCAAACAGAAGGATTGACCCGCGGCACGATGCGATACCCGGAGACGAATCGGCCGGCCGGAGTTTCGGTCCACAGCCATTCGACGTCCTCTTCCTGCGCGCAATCGACGTTGAGCACCGTAGAGTGCAATTCAGGATGGCTGGGGGCCGGAGCCGCCACGACTCGAAGCTCTGGGGATGGAGGGCCGTTCACCGAAATAGGATAGGCAGCACCGGCCGGGGAATCAATACCGTCCGAGGCGGAGTCACGCCCAAGGACTGATCCACACCATGAACGCGCAGACCGCCGCCCAAGCCCCTACCACCAGAAGCTCCGCGATACCTCGCCCGAAGCCGCCTTTATTGCGCATGCGAAAGTCGCGACGCTTGCTCGGAGAGTAACGGCTGACGTTCAACAGCGCGCACGTGAGCGCCGAACCCAGGGAGCAGATGGTCAGCGAAAAGCCGAACCATGCGTGCGACCGCCATAGAACGATCAGCGGGAGCAGTACCAGGGGGAGAATCGGCAGCAGCGCCGCTTCCAATTTGACACGCACGATCTGGTCGGGGGATATGGGCGCAGCGGCCATCAATTCCGGTACGTCCTCCGCCGACACCGTGAGCCACGCCAGGGCGCTCGCCATGACCCCGGCCAACAAGATGACCAGACCCCACGCCAGCGGCAGACGGGCGCCGCCCTGACGCCACAGGACCAGGCCCATTGGCAACACGTAGATGCCTTGCTGGAAGAGCTGGGTCAGCAGCCATGGATCGCGGGCAATCAGCCGCAATTCCTTGAGGATGAAGATCAGGCGCGGGTTGCCGTGAAATCGCAGGGCGCGGCTCGATCGGCGCGGGTGCCGGCCGACGCTGATGCTCGCGGCCGCGGTGGCTGCGCGAATGAAGGCACCGCCCAGCCGGCCGACCGTTGCCGCGAACAGTGCCGCGCACGCCCCGGCCAGCGCCAGCGTGAAAAATGCACCGTCCAGGACCGCAGCCGCCGGTGCCAACCAGGCGCCGCCGCGAAGTCCAGAGGCGGCCGAAAAACCGCTCACGGTGGCGGCATGTCCGCGCGTCCCGAGCCTCATCATGTTCGGGAGTTGAAGCAAGAGCACAAAGCCCACGCCGATGAGAGCCGAGGTCACCTGCGCGATGACGCGTGTGCGCCGCGCGCCAAATACGTAGAACAACCCCAGGGCCAGGAGCAGGCTGATGGTGGTCGCGAGCAACCCCAACGCCGGCAGCAACACGTACGCCCGCAGCCATGTGAGTTGTCCGAACAGCACGAACACATCCGCGAACGGCCAGATGAGCAGGGCGAACTCCAGCGTCACCGATGCGGCGATGAATGTTGCGCGTACGGCAATGATGGTGCGCGGTGAAATCGGCGAGGACAGCAACAGATCCATATCACCGCGCGCATACAGTGCCTGTACCGCGGTGATCAAGCCTCGGGAGATCATCAGCAGCAGTACGATCCCCGCGCCGAGGGTCAATGCCAGATCTACGGTAAGCGGCGGCAGCGGCGGCGTGCGCCTGACCATCAACGCGACCGGTATCGCGATCAGGTGCAGAAAAATCACCAGCAAGAGCACGGAGACTTTGGTGGCGACATCCTTGCCGATTCCGCGCCAGTACAGCCGGAACTCATGCTGCATCAACCACCCGGTCGATCCCGGCCGCGATATCACGTGGGTATCACGCTCGGCTGGGCAACCAGATTGAGGAACACTTCCTCGAGCGTCGAGTCGGCGTGCCCTGCCTTGCCGCGCAATTCCTGCAAGGTCCCTTCGGCGAGCAATCGACCCGATTGAATGATTCCCATGCGATCGACCAGGCGCTCGGCCACATCCAGAATGTGCGTGGTCAAAATGATGGTGCAGCCGGCACGGGCGCGTTCCAGCAGCAGATCCTTGACCTGGCGCGCGATCGCCGCATCCAGGCCTGTCAGCGGCTCGTCGAGGATCAACAATGTCGGATCGTGGATCAAGGCCCCGGCCAGCGCCGCCTTCTGCTTCATGCCTCGCGAAAATCCTTCGCAGCGATCGTCGCGATGGACCCATAAATCGAGGCGTTCCAGCAATTCCTGGGCGTTGCGCTCGGCCTGCCTGGGATCCATGCGCCAAAGACCGGCGATGAATTCCAGGTATTCCGCCACCGTGAGCTTGTCGTAGAGCAAGGGCTCGTCGGGCAGCCAGGCGATCAGTTCCTTGGCGGCGGCAGGATTGCCCAGCACGTCGATCCCGAACACCTGAATGCTGCCGAGGTCGGGTTTCAGAAGGCCGGCAATCATCCGGAGCGTGGTGGTCTTGCCTGCGCCGTTCGGGCCGAGCAATCCGTAGAACTCGCCGGCCTCAACGGTCAGATCGATCCCCTCGACCGCGGGCCGCTCGAACCGCTTGCGCAGGCCGCGAACGGACAATGCGACAGTGGACAGTGTCATGGCCGTTCCTTTGCCGGTGCCCGCCTACCCGCCTACACGTCTAGATTCGAAACCTGCAGTGCGTTCTTTTCGATGAACTCCCGGCGCGGCTCCACGGCATCGCCCATCAGCGTCGTGAATATATCGTCCGCGGCCACCACGTCCTCGATGCGCACCTGCATGAGCCGGCGGGTTTCGGGGTTGATGGTGGTGTCCCACAGTTGGCTCGCGTTCATCTCGCCCAAGCCCTTGTAGCGCTGAATGCTCTGGCCCTTCTTGGCCTGCTCGAACAGCCAGCTCATGGCGACCTTGAAGCTGGCCACTTCCTGGCGGTCGTCGCTGCGTTGAACGAAGGCACCGGGTCCCATCAAATCGCTCAAAGTCTGTGCGAGTTCCGCGATCCGCAAATATTCGGCGGACGCGAAAAACTCCCGAGGGATGTGTTTCTCCGAGGACAGTCCATGCTCCAAGCGCTGCAGATTGACGCGATGAACGCCGCCGGCCATGGTTTCGACCGTGACCCGGTAGCGCCGCGACACATCGTCGAGAGCGTTCAGCTTCTGCTCCAGATTCCGGCACCAATCCCGCAGCGCGTCGATGCGGTCGAACGTTTCCGTGCTCAACGGCGGTGAGTACAGCAGCTGCTCGAGGAAACGCTCGTCGTAGCGGCGCGCCCAGCGGTGCACGATGGCCTGTACCTCGACATACTTTCTCGCCAGGGACTCGAGACCCAGCCCCGACAGCGGCGGAGCCTCGGCATTCACGTGCAGCGCCGCGCCGTCGATGGCGGTGCTGAGCAGCAAGGCATTCAATTCCAGATCGTCCTTGACGTAGGTTTCCTGCTTGCCCTTCTTCACCTTGTAGAGCGGCGGTTGCGCGATGTAGATATGTCCACGCTCGATGAGAATGGGCATTTGACGGTAGAAGAATGTCAGCAGCAAGGTTCGGATATGGCTGCCATCGACATCGGCGTCTGTGTTGTGACAGCACAGACCACCCATGCCAGCGATGAAGTTTTCGTCGCCCTCCACGGAAAAGTCATAAACGTTCCCGTTGCTCGCCGGCACCTCTTCGATCCCGAGAATGGGCAGCGCCATCAGATCGCCGTCGATCATCTGGAAATCCCGCTTGCCTCCCGACCGGGTCGATGCCAAGAACCCTTTCAGTTCCGCAGCGCCCGCATGGTCCTCCCAGACGGGGCGCAGTATTCGCAAATCTTCCTTGGCCGTAATGCTGATGGTCCAATGGCGGTGTTTGGTTTCGCAGGGTTGACCGTTGACCTCGCGAATCACGCCGTCGGGGTCCCGCTCGGACATGGACGGGACTACGCCCAATGAACTCAAGGCGTAGACAATGCCGCTTGCGATGTCGTAGGACGAAGTCGCAAACGCAATGCGATTTTTGCAAACGGTACCGTCGCCCAGCAGATAGCCACGCAGGAAGGCGAGACGCAGATCCTCGGACACATTGAATACCAGGGACGGAATCTGCTTCGTAATGGAGTCGGCGTTCGCGAAGCCGAACACGTGCTGCCAGGCTAGGGCGGCCACTCGATTCACCAACTTGAGCTCCGTGCAGCGCTCGGGCGAGGAGTAGGTCATCGCAGGGAGCCCGAACACGCTGGTGAACTTCCGTGCCATCTCTTCGGCGAAGCGCTGGTTGCTCTTTCCGATCGAGAGCCGAATTCCGTTGCGATCCGAGCAAGACCCTTCCGCCAGGTAGAAGCCGAGCAATCCCATGAGTTCCTCGTTGACGGCCACGAACCGTGGAATTCCATTGCGCCCATAGTGTTCGGGAGTCAGCAGCAGATCCTCTCGGGAAGAAAACCATTCCAAATCTTCGGCTTCGAGGTCGCACAGCCGCACGTAGTCGCGAACGGCGTTTCGGCCCGAACCCGTGTACTGCTCTTTCCAAGTCCGCTCCAGACGGCTCGGTTCCAGCGACGCCCGATTCATCACATCGTCGGCATTTGCGCCGATGGCACCGAGATAGGCCTCGAAATGGGGCAGCGTTGGGCGCGACTCCCCCTTCTCCCAGGCATAGAACGTGACGGCCTGCTGAATGCCCACGCTCGCGCAAAGTGCGCGATTGGTGACTCCGCTGTGTCGACGGCGCTCTGCTAATTCGGCGCGCAGGTCTGGCGGAATCGCCACCCGCGGGTCAGTGAGTTCGGACCGTCCCGTATGCTTGTCGAGCACCGCGGCCTTGAACCACTGTTCCACCGCCGGGCCGCGGACCCAAATCTGCTCTGCCGCTTGCGGCACCGCATGCAGGGCACGCAGCAAATCGATGCGCGCCGGGGCGGTGGCTGGGAAACGGATGCGAAACGGAGCGACCACGTGGTCATCCAATCGTAGTTCATCGCCACGCTTCAGCTTCAATTCGCCGCTCTCGTGCACAAAGACGCTGTGGCTGGAGGTGACCCGCACGTGGCGCCCATAGGATGTACGCACCTTGAAGAGCTTCTCATTCAATGAGTGGCGAATGACGCTCTTGATGCGACGAAAGCGGACTGTGTGATCCTTCAGTCCGAAACAGAGAACCTCACCCAGTGCGTCGCTGGTCAGTTTGTCTACGCCGCCGCTCGATGCATGTGAGGCCAGCGCATCGTCAATGAAGCGGCCGATCCGGACCATGCGCACGCCGCGCTGCTCGTCGCGGACGAAGACATGTTCGTCGCCGTCCACGCTCATGATAATGATGCGGTGATAGCGCAGCTTGTCGACGTTGAAGTCGTCGCGCCCGATGCCGCAGCCCAGCGCGGTGATGAGAGTTCCCACTTCGGCAGACGCCAGCATCTTGTCGAAGCGCGCCTTCTCGACATTGAGGATCTTGCCCTTGAGCGGCAGGATGGCCTGGGTGCGCCGATCTCGGCCCTGCTTCGCCGAGCCGCCGGCGGAATCGCCCTCCACCAAGAACATTTCGGACAGCGCGGGATCCTTCTCCTGGCAGTCGGCGAGCTTGCCCGGCAGCCCCGCGATATCGAGAGCGCCCTTACGTCGCGTCATTTCGCGCGCCTTGCGCGCGGCCTCGCGCGCATACGCGGCTTCGAGAATTTTATTCACGATGGCGCGCGCTTCCTGCGGATGCTCCAGCAGGAACTCCTCCAGGCGCGCGGCGACCGCCGATTCGACCACTCCCTTGACTTCCGAGGACACCAATTTGTCCTTGGTCTGCGAGGAGAATTTCGGGTCCGGCAGTTTCACCGACAGAATCGCGGTCAAGCCCTCACGCGAGTCGTCGCCGGTGGTTTGAATCTTTTCTTTCTTGGCGGCGAGCTCTTTCTCGATGTAGTTGTTCAGCGTCCGGGTGAGCGCCGCGCGATAGCCGGCGAGATGCGTGCCGCCGTCTTTCTGCGGAATGTTATTGGTGTAGCAATACATGCTCTCCTGGTAGGAGTCGTTCCATTGCATCGCGACCTCCACCTGCGTGTTGCCGTCGCGGGTCTGGAACCACAGCACCGTGGGATGAACCGCGGTCTTGCTGCGATTCAAGTGAGTGACGAAGGCCTTCAAGCCGCCTTCGTGCTGAAACACTTCGCTCTTCTCGTCGCGCTCGTCGTTCAGTTCGATGCGTACACCCGAATTGAGAAAGGACAATTCGCGCAGGCGTTTCGCCAAGGTGTCGTAGTTGAAGGAGATGTGCGTGAAAATTTGCGCGCTGGGTTTGAAGCGCAGCGTCGTGCCCTTCTCGTCGGTATCACCAATGGCGGCGAGCGGAGCCTGCGGTTCGCCCAAGCGATATTCCTGGCGATGCAGCTTGCCGTCACGGCGGACCAGCAACTCCAAGTACTCGGAAAGCGCATTGACGACGGAAATGCCGACGCCATGCAGACCGCCCGAAACCTTGTAGGAACTGTCGTCAAATTTGCCGCCCGAGTGCAGCACCGTCATGATGACTTCGGCGGCGGAGCGCCCTTCCTCGGCGTGGATATCCACAGGAATTCCACGGCCGTTGTCCGACACCGTCACCGATTCATCCGCGTGGATGGTGACCACCACCCGATCGCAATGGCCGGCCAATGCCTCATCGATGGCGTTATCCACCGCCTCGAATACCATGTGATGCAGGCCGCTGCCGTCGTCGGTGTCGCCGATGTACATTCCGGGACGTTTCCGAACGGCGTCGAGTCCCTTTAAGACTTTGATTTTGCTGGAATCGTAAACATCGTTATCGGACATGACTGATCCTGCTGTAAGACCGCCCATTCTAACAGCTTTTACCAATAATGACGAATCCTCAGGTGGTAAATACTCCTATAGATTCAGTTGGTTACGACGCACTCGGGACGCAGTTGCGGTGCAGCGAATCGGGACGAGATTTGTTCCACGTGGAACCTCGCCTACACGGCGATAATCCGTCCCGCGTCGGTTCTAAATCGCTGCCCCGGGGTGCCAAAGGCGGCGAAATCACCATGCAAGGTGGTCACGATCAATTGCACCGAATGCGCCGATACTTCGCGGATCAGGCCGGCAAGCCGCTCATCGTCGAGCTCGGCCGCCGGATCGTCGAGCAATAGGGTGGGTTGTATCGGCGAGCCCTCGGGAAATAGCTTGAGCTGAGCGATGAGTAGCGAGGCCGCGAGCAGCTTCTGCTGGCCTCGCGATATTCGATCCTTGACCGCAGCCCCGTTCAGCCGAATGCCCAGTTCTGCCCGATGCGGACCCACCTGCGTCGCTCCCATTTGGCGGTCGTGGGCGCTGCTGCCCTGAAGCGCCTCGGCAAAGCCCTGGTCCCGCGCCCAGCCCGCCCGATAA
The DNA here is from genome assembly GCA_049793535.1 of Steroidobacteraceae bacterium. Classification (GTDB taxonomy): domain Bacteria; phylum Pseudomonadota; class Gammaproteobacteria; order Steroidobacterales; family Steroidobacteraceae; genus Bog-1198. Next base: position 11,332 of record JBARBX010000043.1, read on the forward strand.
CTCAACGCCAGTTCCATACCCAGCAGATTGCGAGCGATGCTGGCTGCTTGCTCGGACAGCCGCCCCACGTACTGGGCCCGCGCTCGGGTCAGCAGCTCGCCGTACTGCAGCAGGTCGCCGTCCCACACCGCGACGAGGCCCATCTCCTGCCCGGATTTGAGCGCCGCGTTGCGCTGTCTGAGTGCTTGCCGATAGCGCTGCCAGTGCGCGACGAAGTGTGGTTCCACGTGGAACACTCCCCAATCCAGGAACCGCCGTCGCCGGCCGGGCCCCTCCTCGATCAAGTGGTGTATCTCCGGGTCGATGATTTGCACCGGTAGCATGAGGGCCAGCTCGGCTAGCGCCGACGCCCGGTCTCCGGCGATCCTCGCGCGCATCCCCTCGGCACTGCCCTCCACCCCCACAGGGATGCGTCGATCGGCAGTAACCACCTCACCAAACACCACAAATTGCTCGGCGCCGCGCCGAATCAAATGTTCGAGTCGGCGAGTGCGGAATGAGCGCCCGCGGCCCAACAGGTACAGCGCCTCCAGCAAGCTGGTCTTGCCGGAGGCATTGGGTCCGCTGATCAGCGTGAAGCGGGGATCGAGATCAAGAGCGACCGACTGCAAGCAGCGGAAATCCGTTACTTGCACCCGGCCGAGGGGCATGCCTCAAAGCCTCATCGGCATCACGACATAGCGCGCCGCGGCATTACCCGGAGATCGAATCAGGCAGCTACTGTTGCTGTCGGTAAGGCCAAGCTCGACGTCCTGGCCATCGATGGCCGCCAAGGCGTCCAGCAGGTAATTCACGTTGAAGCCCACCTCGAGATCGCTGCCGTCGTATCCGACCTCGATTTCCTCCTCGGCCTCTTCCTGCTCCGGGTTGTGAGCCTGAACCGTGATCACGTTCTTTTTCACCGTGACACGAATGCCGCGGTACTTTTCGTTAGAAAGAATCGCGGTTCGCTGCAGGGCCTGGCGCAATACATCTCGATCGGCCCGAATGGCCGAGGCCGGCGCGGCCGGAATCACGCGGGAATATTCAGGGAATCGACCGTCAATTAGCTTGGATGTGAACCGAACATCGCCGATCTGCGCGCGAACATGGTTCGTGCCAATCGCCAGATCCGCCACCCCTTCATCGTTCAGCACCCTTTGCAACTCCAACACTCCCTTGCGCGGCACGATGACCTGCTGCGAGGTCTTGGCCTTCGCGGACAGGGCCGCCTCGCACAGGGCCAAGCGGTGACCGTCGTTGGCCACCGCTCGCAGCACCGCGCCGTCGATCTCGAGCAGCATCCCATTCAAGTAGTAGCGGACATCCTGCTGTGCCATGGAAAAATGGGTCTTCTCGAGCAGTCGCAGTAAATCCTTGCGTGCCAACTGCACCGTCTGTTGCGCATTGATATCCTCAATCATCGGAAATTCGGCCGCCGGCAAGGTCGACAAGCTGAAACGGCTGCGGCCGGCTTTGATGACGACTTTCTCGCCTTCCACCGTCAGTGATACCGACAGTTTCTCCGGCAGCGCCCGCAAAATATCCAGGAACTTGCGGCCGGGAACGGTGATATCCCCGGCTGCCTCAACGGTTACTTCCGTCGAGGCCACCAATTCCACTTCCAGATCGGTCGCCGTAATGAACAATTGTCCTTGACGAACGCCTAGCAATACATTCGCCAGCACGGGCATCGTTTGCCGCCGTTCAACTACCCCGATGACCGCCTGCAGGGGGGCCAATAATTTCTCTCGCTCTGCCGTCAATTTCATGAGGACACCCGCCTGAACAATCTTAGATTTAGATCTTAAAAGAGATTATTACTACAATTATGAGACAGCCGCAGAATCGGTATAACTCCAATAATCCTATAATAATCAATACTTTGTAAACTTAACAACTGCCCCTCGAGTCCTGTCCAAGGACGGCGCGCAACTTGTCATGGAACTGTGGATATCTTTATCCACAGCGGCATCCACAGCTTCTCCTACGCTATCCCGCCAGGGTTCTCAACAGGTTCATATAGTCCTCGCCGATCCGCCGTTCCGTCTCCCGCAACTCCTTGACTCGCCGACAGGCGTGCAGCACCGTCGTGTGATCCCGGCCTCCAAAAGCATCACCGATCTCCGGCAGGCTGTGATTGGTCAATTCCTTGGCCAATGCCATCGCAACCTGCCGCGGCCGCGCGATGGAACGACTGCGTCTTTTCGAGAGCAAATCCGCAATCCTGATTTTGTAGTATTCCGCGACCGTCTTCTGAATATTTTCGACGGTCACGAGTTTCTCTTGCAGCGCGAGCACATCGCGCAGCGCCTCCTTCACCAGATCCAGAGTGATGGGCCTTCCCGTGAATTCCGATGTCGCCACGATTCTGCGCAGCGCGCCCTCCAGTTCGCGGACGTTGGAGCGAATGCGCTTGGCGACGAAGAAGGCGACTTCCTCGGGCAAATCCACCATGCCCGCCGCCGCCTTGCTCATGAGAATGGCCACGCAGGTTTCCAACTCCGGCGGCTCGATGGCGACCGTCAATCCCCATCCGAACCTCGATTTCAAGCGCTCTTCGAGGCCGTCAACTTCCTTCGGATATCGATCGCAGGTCAAGATCACTTGTTGCTGACTTTCCAGCAGCGCATTGAAGGTGTGGAAAAACTCTTCCTGGGATCGGTCTTTTCCCGCGAAGAACTGAATGTCGTCGATCATCAGTGCATCCAAGGAACGATAGGCCGTCTTGAAATCGTTGATGGTGTTGTGCTGCAGGGACTTCACCATGTCGCTCACGAATCGTTCGCTGTGCACATAGGCGAGCCGCGCCTCGGAATTACGCTCCTTCAATTTGTTGGCGACGGCGTGCATGAGATGGGTCTTACCGAGGCCGACGCCGCCGTAGATGAACAAGGGGTTGTAGGCCTTGCCGGGATTTCCCGCCACCTGAATGGCGGCAGCCTTGGCGAGCTGATTGCTCTTTCCCTCCACAAAGCTGTCGAAGGTAAAGCCCGCATTGATCGGTGCCCCGAGCACCGACGGGCCCAAGCGGCGCGGGCGCGCCGGCGCGCTCGAGGGGGCCTCGTGGGCACCGTTGACCGCGACCACCGGCGTGGGAATTCCCGCCCGGGTGCCCACGTCCAGAACCACCTCCAAGGCCGAGTTTTCCGCAAACGTCCGCACCAGCTCCTTGATCCGCGGCAGGGAGTTCTGGCTCAGCCATTCAATGACATAACGATGGGGCGCCAGCAGCTTGAGCTCGCCGTCACGTTCGATGGCTTGCAGCGGTCGGACCCAGGTATTGAACTGTTGCTCCGGGATTTCGCTCTCGAGCACTCGCAGACAGCGGTTCCATAGCGACTCCGACAAGAGCGCTCTCCTAAAGCTTCAAGGCTGGGCAAATAAACGAAAGGGCAGGGAGTCTAGCTCCTTTCTTGCCGAGGCGTCTATTGACACATCGATGCTCGCTCAGTACCCTTGCCGCCTTTCGTAAGTCTCCCAATTCATTGATTTACCCCGTGGTTTTTGTTCGAGTTGCGCTATGAAACGAACTTTCAATCCCAGTAATTTGCATCGTGCCCGTACCCACGGCTTTCGCGCGCGCATGGCGACGAAGAGCGGTCGCCGCTTGCTGGCCCGGCGCCGCGCCAAGGGCCGCGCGCGACTCTGTCCCTGACGCCGGCTCAGGACCCATAACGACACCGAAGAAACCCAAGAGGCTGACGTTCGAGCCGCGCCAGCGTTTGCACCAGGCGGCCGAATTTCGCGAAGTCAAGCTGCGCGGCAAGAAATTTGCCGATGCTTTTTTTAGTTTGTCGGTCCTGGCCAATCATGAACCCTTTCCACGCCTAGGGCTGAGTATCGCGACCCGAACCTTCGGCAGCGCCGTTGCGCGCAATCGAATCAAGCGCCTCACACGAGAATCATTTCGTTTGAACCAATACTCCCTGCCGTCCGTCGATGTCACTGTCTCTGCGCGGGAGGCCGCGCGTAAGGCCAGCCTTAGCGATTTGCGCGCGAGTTTGGACAAGCACTGGAAGACGATCATTCAACGATGTTAAGGCCTCGCCAAATCCTGCTCTGGCTCATCCGCGCCTACCAACTCACGTTGAGCCCCTGGTT
>JBARBX010000044.1:0-5864 GCA_049793535.1 Steroidobacteraceae bacterium
GCGTCGAGGGTGTCGCGCGCCGCGCCCCGCGCCCGCTCGCAGCCTTCAGCGATGATACCGCGTACGAGTTCAGGATTCTCCTCGAACTCCTGCGCCCGTTTCGAGATAGCCGACACCTCCTCGACTATTTTTTCGATCAGAGGTGCCTTGCATTCCAGACAGCCGATGCCCGCACTGCGGCAGCCTTGCTGCACCCAGGCTTGGATGTCTGCGTTTGAATACACTTTGTGCAAATCCCACACCGGACATTTGTCCGGATCGCCCGGGTCGGTTCGCCGCACGCGGGCGGGATCGGTTTGCATCGCCTTGAGCTTCTTGACGATCGAGTCCGGATCCTCGCGCAGGCCGATGGTGTTGCCGTAGGATTTCGAAATCTTGCGCCCGTCGAGTCCGGGCACCTTGGGCGTGCTGGTGAGCAGCACTTCGGGCTCCGGCAGGATCGCGATGCCGGTGCCTTCCAGAAATCCAAACAAGCGGTCGCGGTCGGCGACCGTCAATCGGGCGTTCGCCTCGACCAACGCGCGCGCCTTGGCGAGAGCGTCGGTACTGCCCTTCTCCTGGAACTCCTTGCGCAGGTTGCGGTACATGGCCGAATTGCGCGACCCCAGGCTCTTGATGGCCTTTTCCACTTTTTGCTCGAACTCAGGCTCGCGCCCGTAGATGTGATTGAAGCGCCGTGCCACCTCGCGCGTGATTTCGACGTGCGCGACTTGATCTTCGCCCACGGGCACGTATTGCGAGCGGTACAGCAGAATGTCCGCGGACTGCAGCAGCGGGTAGCCCAGAAAGCCGTAGGTGCTGAGGTCGCGATCGGCGAGCTGCGCCTGTTGATCCTTGTAGGAGGGCACGCGCTCCAGCCAGCCCAGGGGCGTGATCATGGACAGCAGCAGATGCAGCTCGGCGTGCTCCGGAACCTTCGACTGAATGAACAGGGTGGCGACGCCGGGGTTGAGGCCCGCCGCCAGCCAATCGACGGCCATGGTCCAGACATGTTCTTCGAGCTTCGAGGTGTCCTCATAGCCCGTGGTCAACGCATGCCAGTCGGCGATGAAGAAGTAGCACTCGTACTGGTATTGCAGCTCGATCCAATTCTTCAGCGCGCCGTGGTAGTTGCCCAGGTGTAGCTGGCCCGTGGGGCGCATGCCGGAGAGGACGCGCCGATTCTGGATAGGCCCGCTCATCGGGGGCCCATCAAGGAGCCGATCACGTGCCCGGTGGCGCGCATGGCGGGATCGAACAGCCAACCGAACAAACCGAATACGCTCAATCCGAGCACGAGGAATAGGCCCACCGGTTCGATCTTCTCCAACCGTGCGGACAGCGATGGCGGCAACAATCCGGCGAGCACCCGCCCCCCGTCGAGCGGCGGAATGGGCAGCAGATTGAAGACGGCGAGCACGACGTTGATCACGATGCCGGCCTGAGCCATGAGCGCAATCCAGTGGTCCAATGTCTGGTCGCCGTAGACGCGCATGATGGCGCCGAGCACCAGGCACCACATCCCCGCCATGGCCAAGTTGGCCGCCGGGCCCGCAAGCGCCACCAGGATCGTTGCGCGCCGCGGATTGCGTAGCTGGCTCGTCGCCACGGGCACGGGCTTCGCCCAACCGAACAACGGTCCGCCCACGGCGAGCAGCAGGCCGGGCACCAGCACGGTACCGATGGGATCGATATGGCGCAGCGGGTTCAGGCTGAGGCGTCCGAGCAGCTCGGCGGTGCGGTCACCGAAGTATCTGGCCGTCCACCCATGGGCGACCTCGTGCAGTGTGATTGCGAAAAGGACAGGGATTGCCCAATAGGAAATCTTGCTTAAAAATACAGATAAATCCAATGGTTACACTCGTTATTAAATGTGAAATCAAGTTAAATTTCTAAGGCGGAAGGCGGCATTATACGGGGGCCGAGGGCCCAAAGGGGCTCAACGAGCCGCGGCCCGCACGCACCACGATGGCGCGATCGGAGGACAAATCGATCACGGTGGTGGGGATCAGCCCGCAATTGCCGCCGTCCAGGACCAGATCGACGCTGTGTTCGAGTTTCTCGTAAATCTCTTTGGCATCGCTGCGCGCGACCTCCTCGCCCGGCAGCAGCAGCGTGGAACTCATCACGGGCTCGCCCAGCTCGCCGAGCAGCATGGCGGTGACCGGATGGTCCGGAACGCGCAAGCCGATCGTGCCCCGCCGCTCGTGCTTCAACCGCCGCGGCGTCTCGCGCGAGGCCTTGAGCAGGAAGGTGTAGGCGCCCGGGGTATGCGCGCGCAGCAGACGATACTGCCAATTCTCGACGATCGCGTACTTGCCGACATCGGCGAGGTCGCGGCACACGAGCGTGAAGTGATGATTCCGATCCGTCTGCCGAATGCCGCGGATACGTTCGAGCGCAGCCTTGTCGCCGATATGGCAGCCGAGCGCATAGCACGAATCCGTGGGATAGACGATGACCCCTCCGCCGCGCAGCACTTCGACGGCTTGGCGCACGAAGCGCCGTTGCGGAGAGACCGGATGCAGTTGCAGGTAGATACTCACGTCGTCGGCTATGATACGCGGATGAATCAGCTACTCGAGTTGTCGCCTCTGCTGGTCTTTTTCGCGGTGTTCGAATGGAAGGACATCTACTGGGCGACGGGCGCGTTGATGATCGCCTGCGTGCTCTTGATGTTGGTACACCGGCTGCAGACGGGAAAATTCAAGACCATGCACGTGGTCACGGCGGTGGTCGTGCTGCTTCTCGGCTCCGCCACTCTATGGTGGCACGATCGCACCTTCATCCAGTGGAAACCCACGGTGCTGTTCCTGTTGGCCGCCGCCGCCTTCCTCGGCAGTACCTTTGTCGGCAAGCAGCCTCTGGTGCGGCGCATGCTTGGGCCGGCATTCGAGGACTCTTTGCAAGTCTCCCCTCGCACGTGGTCCGCCATCAACTTTCTGTGGGTCGGCTGGTTCATCCTGCTGGCCGTCGCCAACATCTACATCGCGCGGAACTTTGCCGAGAGCGTGTGGGTCCACTTCAAGGTGATCGGCATCCCCGTCGCGATGTTCCTGTTCATGCTTCCCCAGGTCTTTTGGCTGAGCGGCAAAACCAAGGCGGCGGCGGCGGACCCGCCCGCATGAGCAGCCGCGAAGACCGGCTTCGCCGGCGTCTCGAAAGCCATTTCGCACCCTTGACCCTGGTCATCGAGGACGAGAGCCATTTGCACGCCGGTCATGCCGGAGCCGCGCAAGGCCACGGGCATTTTCGAGTGACCATCGTGGCCGAGGCGTTCCGCGGCATTTCCCCCGTCGCCCGCCATCGGCTGGTGTACGCGGCCGTCGACGACCTTCTGAAGACCGATATTCACGCCTTGGCGATCGAGGCGTCGCCCCCGCCGGCCTGATTCCTGGGGGTGTTTCGTCAAGAATTGTCGATAATTGGAGAGATCGCGCCGTAAAGGCTAAACTGCGGCCCCCGGGCGCGTCGGCCATGTCGGCCAAAGCCGCCTTTTTCTTGTGTAGAGGAACCAAATGACGCAATTTTTCAGCTTACCGTGGACGCGCGTGTCCACCGTGGCAGCCATCACCCTGCTGCTGGGTGCCTGCGGCAAGGGACAGCAGGCCGCGGCCCCCGCGGCCGCCGACAAGCCGGTCTCCCCGCCGCCGGTCGCGGTCGTCGACGGCACGGCCATTTCGCGCGATGCCTACGAGGATTATCTGAAGGGCCTGCTGCGCGGCAAGCCGGAGTCCGATGTGACGGCGGAAGAAAAGGACAAGGTCCTTGATCAAATGATCAACATGCAGCTCATCGCGGCTCAGGGCGAGAAACAGGGATTGGACAAGGATCCCGAAACCGCCACCCGGCTCGAACTGGTGCGAACGCAGATCCTTGCCGACGCCGCCGCACAGAAGTACGTGAAGAGCAACGAGCCCACCGACGCCGAATTGCACACCGCGTACGACGCGGCGGACAAGACGGAGTTTCGCGCCTCTCACATCCTGGTGCCGACCAAGGAAAAGGCCGATCAAGTCATCAAGAAGCTCAAAGCCGGAGCGAAGTTCGAGGATCTTGCCAAGGCCGATTCCACCGACAATTCCAAGGCGAATGGCGGCGATCTCGGCTGGTTCACAACCGCCCGGATGGTCAAGCCCTTCGGCGACGCGGTCAAGGGCCTGAAGAAGGGCGAGACCACGACCGAACCCGTCCAGACCCAGTACGGCTGGCACGTGATCAGGCTCGTGGATACGCGCGATGCGCCCTTCGACCAGCTCAAGGGCCAGCTCACCAGCGGCATCATGCAGAAGAAATTTCAGGACTACATCGACAGCCTGAAGAAGAACGCAAAGATCGAAAAGAAGCTCTGATCCTCCTTGGGTAGTGGGAGCCTGTCTGGATTGCCCGGACAGGCTCCCGGCGCTACGCGTTGAGCAGCTTCAGGAACGCCGCCTCGTCGAGCACGGCGATTCCGAGCGCTTCGGCCTTCTTGAGTTTGGAACCGGCTTCCGGCCCGGCCACGACATAGTCCGTCTTCTTCGACACACTGCCGCTCACCTTGCCGCCGAGCCGCACGACGGCCTCCTGCGCCTGCTCGCGGGTGAGCGTCTGCAGCGTGCCGGTCAGCACGAAGATCTTGCCGGCCAATTCCGCCCGCTCCAGGGTGGGCGCCGGTGCCGGCCAGTCCAGGCCCGCGGCGAGCAGGCGATCCACGATGGATGAGTTCTCCGGATCGCGAAAATAGGCCGCGACACTCGCGGCGACCACGGGCCCGACGTCCTCCACCCGCTGAATCTCCTCCGCCTCGGCCCGGCGCAGCGCCACAATGGTTCCAAAGTGCCGCGCGAGCGCGAGCGCAGTCGCCTCGCCCACGTCCCGTATGCCGAGTGCGTACAAGAATCGGGGCAGGGTGGTGTGCTTCGAGGCCTCGATGGCGGATCGCAATTTCTGCGCCGATTTCTCGCCCATCCGCTCGAGCGTCTGCAACTGATCCTGCCCCAGCGAAAATAGATCGGCCGGCGTGCGCACCCACTCGCGGTCCACCAACTGTTCCACCAGCTTGTCGCCAAGCCCCTGGATATCGAGCGCCCGCCGCGAGGCAAAGTGCTTGATTTCCTCTTTGCGCTGCGCCGCGCATATCCGGCCGCCCGTACAGCGGGCGACCGCTTGGGTTGCCTCGCGCACCACCGGCGATCCGCATACAGGACAGGCGGTCGGCAGGGCTACGGGTTCTGCGCCGGCCATCCGGCGCTCCGGCAGTATTCTCGCCACCTCGGGAATCACGTCCCCGGCGCGGCGAATGACCACGGTATCGCCCACCCGCACGTCCTTGCGGGCGAGTTCGTCCATGTTGTGCAAAGTCGCGTTGCTCACGGTGACCCCGCCGACGAATACCGGTTCGAGGCGCGCCACAGGCGTCAAGGCGCCGGTGCGCCCCACCTGAAATTCCACCGCGCGCACCGTCGTCAGCGCTTCTTCGGCCGGGAATTTGTGCGCAACCGCCCACCGCGGCGCGCGCGAGACGAAGCCGAGCTGCCGCTGCAGCTCCAGATCGTCGACCTTGTAGACCACTCCGTCGATTTGATACGGCAGCGTCGGGCGCAGCGCCCCCATCTCACGGTAGTAGCCGAGGCACCCCTCGACACCGTCCACGACCCGCGATTGCGGGCATATCTTGAAACCCCAGCGGCGCAACGCCTGCAGGGTTTCGCTGTGGTGCGCGGGCAGCGCGCCGCCCTCCACCACCCCCAAGGCGTAGATGAAAATATCGAGCGGACGCGCCGCCGTCATTTTGGGATCGAGCTGGCGCAGGCTTCCCGCCGCGGCGTTGCGCGGGTTGACGAAGCTCTTCTCGCCGCGTGCGATCGCCTCCCGGTTGAAGCGCTCGAATCCGGCCAAGGGCA
>JBARBX010000045.1:0-3776 GCA_049793535.1 Steroidobacteraceae bacterium
CGGAGGCGCTGCGCGCGGCCTAAGTCCCGCGCAACACCGCCCACGGTTGAATCGCAATGCGCCGCCGGGCGAGTGCCTGCCGCGTCGCCTTTGGATAATGCGGCTCACGCGATTCGCGCGGAGGGGCCGCCATCATGGGTAACAGCGTTCGGGGTCTGGCGCCGGCCAGGCGGGCGATCGATCGTCACGCACCCTATCTCAGGATTGCAACGGAAGAAGCCTGGAACATACCGGAGGTGCTCGAGGCGCAAGTCCGGCTGCTCGCGAGCGCCGGAGCACCCGACGACCCCTCGCTGCGCATGGCCGGCATGTTCTCGAAAAATCCGGCGCTCCAGGCCGAGCTCATGGACATTGGGGCAAAGCGCATCGCGCGCATGGACGAACTCGGTATCGCCCGGCAGCTGCTGCTGTTGACCGCGCCGGGGGTGCAGGTTCTGGAACCCGAGGAAGGCACGGCGCTCGCGCGGCTTGCGAACGATCGTCTGGCCGCCGCCTGTCGGCGCTATCCGGATCGATTCGCGGGTCTGACGGTGTTCGCGCCGCAGGATGTGAAAGGCGCCATCGCCGAGATCGAGCGCGGCATGCAGGTCCTCAAGCTGAACGGCGCCGTGATCAATTCGCATACCCGCGGGCGCTATCTCGACGAGCTCGAATTTTGGCCCATCCTCGATGCCCTGGAGGCGAACGACGCCGCCCTCTACATTCATCCGACGATTCCGCCCAGAGAGTGGTCCCAGCCGTACGAGTTCCGAGGATTCGGCGGCGCCCTTGCCGGATTCAGCCACGAGGTGTGGATGCATGTCATGGGGTTGATCATGTCGGGAGCGTTCGACCGCTTCCCGAAACTGCGGGTCGTCATGGGCCACATGGGCGAGGGGATGCCGCTGCTCCTCTATCGCTTCGATTGGATGCAGAGCAACGCGGACGGCAGGCCGGGCCTGCGCGGCGGGGCTCCGGCCGTCACTCTACGCCGCAAGATCTCCGACTATTTCAAGACCAATATCTGGATAACGACCAGCGGCCAAGGCTGGGAGCCGTCGGTGAAGTTCTGCATGGACGTCCTGGGCCCCGAGCGGGTGATCTATGCCATGGACTATCCCTACCAACAATCCGCCGACGAGGTCGCCGCTTACGACGCGTTCGACATCAGCGCCGAGCATAAGAAGATGCTGATGCAGACGAATGCGGAGCGCGTGTTTCGATTGACGTAGCGGGCCGCGGGAACCCCGCGAGGCGGCGCACAGTTCGCCGCAAGCCCCGCCTCGAGGTCTGGCACAATGCCCCGCGATGAACTACAGGCACATCTATCACGCGGGGAATTTTGCGGACGTCGCGAAGCACGTCGGCTTGATGTACTGCCTCGGTGCATTGCAGCGTAAAGATGCGCCCTTCTTCGTGCTGGACAGCCATGCCGGCCGTGGCTATTACGATCTGCAGGCGCCGGAGGCGCAAAAATCCGGCGAGTCCGAGCGCGGCATCCAGCGCCTGATCGAGACCAGCATCGGCGAGACCGGGCTCGCCGACTATTTTGCGGCGATTCGCGCGCGCCGCGGCAAGCGTCTGGCGCGCTATCCCGGATCCCCGGCGCTGATTGCCGGCGCCTTGCGCCCGCAGGATCGCGCGCTGCTGGTCGAGCTGATGCCGGCGGAAGCCCGGGCCGCCGAGCGCGAATTGCGCTCCCTGGGCCGAACTCGAACCGAGATCGGCGACGGTTTCGCCGCGCTCAAGGCTTATCTGCCTCCCGAAGAGCGCCGCGGACTGGTGCTGATCGACCCGCCCTACGAAAGCCTGGATGAGCTGAAGCTCATGCTGCAGGCGTTCAAGGATGCTTATCGGCGCTGGCCCGGCGGCATGTTCCTGATGTGGTACCCCATCCGCAGCGCCCTGCAGCGCGGCCAGGTGCACGCGCGATTCGAGGCGCTGGGGATCGCGAAAATGTTGTTCGCGGATCTCGCCATTCATCCGGACGATGCGGGGGTGGGGCTCGCGGGAAGCGGCTTGATGATCGTCAACCCGCCGTACGGCGCCGACGAATTCCTGCGCCAGGCCTATGGCGCGATCCATCGGGGGATCGCGTCGCCCGGCGCCGGCTACGTCGAAGTGGCCCGACTGACGCCCGAGCGAATGGCACTGTAAAGGCGCTGCGCGCCGGATTTACGGGGTCGTCGACCCCGAATGTTAAGGTTCGGATTCGGGGGACCAAGTATGGATAAGAATTCTTTGCACGATCTCGTCACCCAGCTGCACGCGGAAATGTCCGAGGCGCTCCGAGCGGACCCTAATTCCAGGGAGTCCTTGAGCGACATGATGCAGGACATCAACCGCCTGATCGACAAGCCGGCCGAGGCGAGCTCCTTGCCACAAGGATCGCTCCCCGACCGCCTCGAAAGAGTGGCGGTTCAATTCGAGGCCAATCATCCCACGCTGGCCGCGAGCGCGCGCCGATTGGTCGATTTGCTCGGCGAGGTCGGTATCTAGCCCGCGCAGCGGCTCTAGCCGGTCCAGGTGATCGAATCGAGCACTCGGGCGGCAATGTGTTCGACGGTGTTGATATCGGTCGACGAGCCTCGGGTGAGCACTGCCAAGCTGCCGTGGCCGGCCGCCGGCACGATGACTCCGCGATAGCCCTGTTCGTCGAAGGGCACGGGCTTCGAGACATTCTCATGCACCAGCACCATCACGGTCACGGGTCCCGATTTGGTTTGGATCACGAGATGCGGCACGTGGTGCCCGCGAAACGCGCAGCTAGCGGCATAGCTGACCGTGCCCGCACCGCCGCTCAGGCGCAGGTGGGTATCGCGCAGCACGCCCTCGAGCTCAGAGTCGCGCACCGGGGCCTGGGTACGCCAGGCATCCGGTTCGCCCCCCATATGCGTCACGACATCGGCCGCGAGGCTCGGTCCCGGACCCGCCACCCAGAGGAATCCGCCCACCACGACGGCCATCAGTACGCTCGCGGCCATGGCCAGCCAGCCGCTGCGGTTGGACAGGCGCAGCGCCGGCGCCGCTTGGGGACGCAGCGGCAAAACGTTGTCGGCCGGCACCGCCACGTGCAGGGCGCGGTCCAAGCTCGACTCGAAGCGCAGCAGCCGCTCCGTGAATAGTGTGCAGTCATGGCAACCGGCGCGGTGCTCGCGCAGTTGCGGATCCGCATCGCGCGGCTCGGCCAGCATCGATCGCCTATAAGCGTTGCAGTCCATCATTCTTGCGGGTCCATGCCCGTATCCACGCCGCACAGCGCACGCAATTGCTTGCGCGCGCGAAACAGGCGCGTCAGCACCGCGGCGGTCGAGAGATCGAGTTCGCGCGCTATTTCGGCGGTCGACAACCCCATCAGCACCTGCAGCACCAAGGGCTCACGGTACTCGTCGGGTAATTTGAACAGGGCGGCGCGCATCTCGGCGAGATCCTGCTGCTCGGCTGCGGCCAGCATGGGCTCCTCGCGGGCGATGAGCTCATCCACATCGACGGTTGCGAGGCGCTTGCGCTCGAAAGTGCGCGCGTACTCCCGGCGCACGATGGTCAGGAACCAGGGCTTGGCCGCGGCCTCGTCCGCCAACGATTCCTGTGCTTTCCAGGCGCGCAGCATGGTTTCCTGGACCACATCTTCGGCCAAGGCACGGTCGCGGGACAACCAGAACGCAAATCGCAAGAGATCGGGCCGCAGGGATTGGCACAAGGCCTGGAAGCGGGCGCGCTTCTGATTTCCGCCAACCTGATCGTTCATGGTTAAATCAGCACCCGGCTGAAGATATCTTCCCCACGATGTTACCGCG
>JBARBX010000046.1:0-7370 GCA_049793535.1 Steroidobacteraceae bacterium
CGACCTTGGACTCAACCTCGCCGCGCGAGCCTCGTAGGAGACCCCGATGTCCGCCAGCGCCGTCCCGTCCGCCTCTCGCGAGCCGATTCGCGAGTCGCTGCGCATCGCGGGGAAAAGCATCGCTCGAGACCGGGTCATCGAGGTTCGCCACCCCTACGACGGCACGCTGGCGGGGACGGTTTCGAAGGCGACGCGGGAGGACGTCAGACTCGCGCTCAAAATCGCCCGCGGCTTCAGGTCGCCTCTCACCCGCCACGACCGCTACCGGATCCTCATGAAGGCGGGCGCCATCATCGCGTCGAGGCGCGATGAACTCGCGCGCCTGATAACGCTGGAGTCGGGCCTGTGCCTGAAGGACTCATCGTACGAAGTCGGCCGCGCCTCCGATGTCCTGCTGTTCGCCGCCAATCAGACATTGGTCGACGACGGCGAGGTATTCTCCTGCGATCTCACCGCGCATGGAAAGAGCCGCAAGGTCTACACCCTGAAGGAGCCGCTGCTCGGCGCCATCACCGCGATCACGCCGTTCAATCATCCGTTGAACCAGGTGATTCACAAAGTGGCGCCCGCCGTGGCCACCAACAACCGCGTCGTGCTCAAGCCCAGCGAAAAGACTCCGCTGACTGCGCTCAGGCTTGCGGACATCCTTTACGAGGCGGGGCTGCCGCCTGAAATGCTGTCGGTGGTGACGGGCGATCCGGCCGAGATCGCCGATGAGCTGCTGACCAGCGCGGACGTCGATCTGGTGACCTTCACGGGCGGCGTCGCGATCGGCAAGAGCATCGCGGCCAAGGCCGTCTACAAGCGCCAGATCCTCGAGCTCGGCGGCAACGATCCCATCATCGTGCTCGAGGACGCGGACATCGACGAGGCCGCCACGCTCGCGGCGAGCGGTTCCTACAAGAACTCCGGCCAGCGATGCACCGCCGTCAAGCGCATGCTGGTGCAGGAGAGCGTGGCCGACCGGTTCGTGGAACGGCTGGTGGAGAAGACGCGGGCCGTCAAGTACGGCGATCCGTTCGATCCCTCCATGGACATGGGTACGGTGATCGACGAAGCGTCGGCGCGGCGTTTCGAGGCGCTCGTGAACGAGGCCGTGGCCGGCGGCGCCCAGTTGCTGATCGGCAACGTCCGGCGCGGTGCACTGTACTCGCCCACCGTGCTCGACCGGGTAACTCCCGGCATGACGCTGGTGCGGGAGGAAACCTTCGGTCCCGTGTCGCCCGTCATTCGCTTCAACACCGTGGAGGAGGCGATCGGCATCGCCAACTCGACCGCCTACGGCCTGTCGTCTTCGCTTTGCACCAACCGCGTCGACCTCATCAGCCGCTTCGTTCGCGAACTCGAGGTCGGCAGCGTGAACGTTCGCGAGGTCCCGGGGTACCGGCTGGAGATGACGCCCTTCGGCGGCATCAAGGACTCGGGATTGGGCTACAAGGAAGGGGTGCTGGAGGCCATGAAGAGCTTCTGCAATACCAAGACCTATTCTCTGCCCTGGTAGCGCCTGAGCATGGGCAGTGCGGTGCTATTGGACCTGATGGGCGGAGTCGCGCTGCTGCTCTGGGGGCTGCACATGGTCCACAGCGGCGTGGTGCGGGCATTCGGCGCCGATCTGCGGCGTCTGCTCGGAATCGCCTTGCAAAGCAAATTTCGCGCATTCCTCGCCGGCGCCTTCGTCACGGCTCTGCTCCAGAGCAGCACGGCGACCGGGTTGATGGCCGCGTCATTCGTCATCGGCGGCACCCTGGAACTGGTTCCCGCGCTGGCCGTCATGCTCGGCGCCAACGTCGGCACGACGCTGGTCGTGCAGGTCCTGTCGTTCAACATCACCGCCGTAACACCGGTCTTGCTGCTGGCGGGAGTGATCGCGTTCAAGCGCGGCGGCAGGACGCGCACGCGCGATCTCGGCCGGGTGGCAATCGGGATCGGCCTGATGCTGTTGGCCCTGCACATATTTCTCGGCGCACTGGTGACGACGCAGAGCCTGCCGGTCTCGCGCGCCATTCTGGGCGAGATCACCAGCCAGCCGATCCTGTGCTTGATTGCCGTCGCTCTCCTGACCTGGGCCGCGCATTCCAGCGTCGCCATCGTGCTGGTGGTGATGTCCCTCGGAGCCGCCCACTTGATTTCACCCACGGCGGTGCTCGCCATGGTGCTCGGCGCGAACGTGGGCAGCGCGCTCAATCCCCTGATTGAGAGCGGTCAGCCCGGGAATCCGGCCAGCCGGCGCCTGCCGATCGGCAATCTGCTGACCCGGGTGGTCGGCTGCGCGCTGGTGCTGCCGCTGCTGCAACCCATGGCCGAGGTGCTGCAGCGCTACGAGCCGAATCCCGCGCGCCTGGCGGCCGACTTTCACACCGCGTTCAACGTTCTGCTCGCGCTGCTGTTCATCGGCCCCCTCGATATCGTGGCTCGGTGGCTTACGCGTTGGCTGCCGGACCAGCCGAAACCCGCGGATCCGGGTACGCCGGTGCATCTCGACTCATCGGCTGTCGGCGCCCCCGCAGTCGCCCTGGTCTGCGCCGCCCGCGAAGTACTGCGGATGGGGGATTTGATCGAGGCGATGCTCCGTCAATCGATGACGGCACTGCTGACCAATGACCGCAAGCTCGTCGCCGAAATCAGCCGGATGGACGACGCCGTCGACAGCCTCAATGAGGCGGTGAAGCTGTACGTCACGCGAATGACCCGCGACAGCATGGATGATCGCGACGGTTTTCGCGCAATGGAAATCGTTTCCTTCTCGATCAATCTCGAGCACGTCGGCGACATCATCGACAAGAATCTGATGGATCTCGCCGCCAAGAAGATCAGGCGCGGCATCATCTTTTCGAAGGAAGGCGAGGCGGATCTGGTCGAATTTCATCAGTATGTTCTCGATAGCCTGAGACTCGCGGTCGGGATATTCATGTCGGGCGACATGAACGTCGCGCGCCGCTTGATCGCGGCGAAAGCGCAGCTACGTGAGAAGGAATTTGCCGCGGCCGAGCGCTACCTCGAACGCCTGCGCCAGGGCACGCCGGAAGCGATCGAATCGTACTCGCTGGATCTGGATATTTTGCGGGACTTGAAGCGCGTGCACTCGCATCTGTGTTCGGCCGCCTATCCCGTGCTCGAGCGTGCCGGTGCGCTGCAGCCCAGCCGCCTCAAGGACCCCGCGTTCGGCCGGCGCAAAACCTCGGCAAACCGCCTGGCAAACCGCCTCTTGGACAAGTGAGACCTCAATGATCGACCCAATCCTGCTGACTCCCGGCCCGTTGACGACCTCGGCAGACACGCGGTCCGCGATGCTGCGTGATTGGGGATCGTGGGATACCGCCTTCAACGAACTGACCGCGTCGGTGTGCCGCGATCTGCTGGCCATAGTCCATGCGCAGGAGGATCACGTTTGCGTCCCTCTGCAGGGCAGCGGCACGTTCAGCGTCGAAGCGGCGCTCGGCACGCTGGTGCCGAGGGCTGCCCGGGTTCTCGTGCCGGACAACGGCAGCTACTGCAAGCGCATCGTGCGAATCTTAAGCTATTTGGGCCGGGAGTCCATCGTCCTGAAGCACGGCGAGCAGGAGGCGGCCGACCCGGCGCGGATCGACGCGGCCCTCATGCAGGATCGCTCGATCACGCATGTCGCGCAGGTGCATTGCGAGACCGGCACCGGTATCCTGAATCCGCTGCCGGAGATCGCGGCCGTCGTTGCGAAACACGGCCGCGGCCTCATCGTCGATGCCATGAGTTCCTACGGCGCCATCCCGATCGACGCCAGGACCATCCCCTTCGACGCGCTGATTGCGGCATCCGGCAAATGCCTGGAGGGCGTGCCGGGCATGGGCTTCGTCATCGCCCGGCGGGCGGCGCTGGAGCGCTGCGCCGGCAACAGCGCATCGCTCGCCCTGGATCTCCTCGACCAATGGCAGTACATGCAGAAGACGGGTCAGTGGCGGTTCACGCCGCCGACCCATGTGCTCGCGGCCCTACGCGCCGCCATCACTCAATACCAGTCGCAGGGCGGGCAGGCGGCGCGGCTGGCGCGCTACCGTGAGAATTGCGCCGCACTGGTCTCGGGCATGCGCGCCTTGGGCCTGGACACCTTCCTGCCGGACGCGCTGCAGGCACCCATCATCGTCACATTTCATTCGCCCCCCGATCCGGCCTACGAGTTCTCCGAGTTCTATCGGCGGGTTCGCGAGCGCGGATTCATCCTGTATCCGGGCAAGCTCACGGACGTGGACACGTTTCGCGTGGGCTGCATCGGCGCCATCGGCCCCGACGCCTTACGAGCGGCGGTTGCCGCCATCGCAGGCGTTCTGGGCGAGATGGGAGTCCGGCGGCCGGCGCACGCCTGAGTGCGCGTCCCCCATGATATAAAGACGAACGGCCGTCGTTCGATCGGCCGGTCAGCGCCAGTGGCCGTCTGATTAACCGTTGAATAGGATGTGAAAGGTGGCAAAAGTTCCCCCCGGTGTCGGTCCGCAATTTCCGCAGGTCGTGGTGCTCGTCGGGGCGACCGGCGATCTTGCGCGGCGCAAGCTCCTGCCCGGACTGTTTCATCTGACGAACGCGGGGTTCATTCCGGGATGCCGGATCATCGGCATGTCCCTGGACGATCTCGACACCGAGGGCTTTCGCAAGATTGCGCGCGACGCACTCGCCGAGTTCTCCACCCGCAAGGTGGCCGAGGCCGACTGGGCCGCGTTCGCCAACACCCTGCAATACCTGCCGATGTCCGCCGGCCCCGCAGCCCTGAAGGCGGCGGTGCTGGAGGCGGAGCGATCCTTCAGCGGCGAGAGCAGCCGGCTGCATTATCTGAGCGTGCCGCCGAGTTCGGCGCTCGAGGCGGTGCGCTTTCTCGGCGAGGCCGATCTGGTCGATCGCTCGCGCATCATCATGGAAAAGCCCTTCGGCACCAACCTCGCGACCGCCGTTGCGCTGAACGCCCGATTGCACGAGGTCTTCGAGGAAGACCAGATCTTCCGCATCGATCACTTTCTGGGCAAGGAGGCCGCGCAGAACATTCTTGCGTTCCGTTTCGCCAACGGATTGTTCGAGCCGATCTGGAGCCGCAACTTCATCGACCACGTGCAGATCGACGTGCCGGAGAAGCTGGACCTGGGTAAACGAGCCGCCTTCTACGAGCAGACCGGCGCATACCGCGACATGGTGGTCACACACCTTTTTCAGATACTCGGATTCATGGCGATGGAGGCGCCGACGTCGCTGGAACCGAAGCCCATCGGGGAGGAGAAGAACAAGGTCTTTCGCAGCTTGTTGCCGATCAAGCCGTCCGACGTCATCCGCGGCCAGTTCACCGGTTACCGCTCCGAGGAGGGGGTCTCCAAGGACTCGGATGCGGAGACCTTCATCGCCCTGCGGTGCTTCATCGACAACTGGCGATGGGCCGGAGTGCCGTTCTATTTGCGCACGGGAAAGCGCATGGCCCAGGGACAGCGCATCATTTCGATCGCGTTTCGCGAACCGCCCAAGAGCATGTTTCCCGCCGGATCCGGAGTCAGTTCACAAGGACCGGATCACCTCACCTTCGATCTGGCGGATGCGGCGAAGATGTCGCTGTCGTTCTACGGCAAAAGGCCCGGCCCCGGTATGCGGCTGGACAAACTGAGCATGCAGTTCGCCATGCACGACACCGGCCACATCGGCGATGTGCTCGAGGCCTATGAGCGCTTGATCCTGGACGCCATGCGCGGCGACCACACGCTGTTCACCACCGCCGAGGGAATCGAGCGGCTGTGGGAGGTGTCCACCGATTTGCTGGAGTCGCCCCCGCCGGTGCGTTTCTACGAGCCGGGCTCATGGGGGCCGAACGCCATCCATCAGCTCATCGCGCCGCACGCCTGGCGATTGCCCTTCGAGCGAGTTTGGCGCGATCCCAATTCTGTGGGGAGTTGAGCTCGGCGGGCTTGGCGCGCCGGGGTCGAAGTGTCAAAGTACCGCGTCCTTCTGACGGGAGCGGTTCTCTTGCAATATTTGCAATCCTGTTCACCGAGTTCTGGGCCGAGCATCGGGGCATGAGTGGCGATGACGCGGGGATGCGGTGAATTCCAGCGCCGCCGAACTCGCCAGCGCCCCCGAATGGCAGGCGGTCGTCTCCGGCAACGCGGAACTCAAACTGACGCAGGCGGCGGCGGGGCGCGTCCCGGCGCTGCGGCTGGATTTCGATTTCAAACAGGGCGGGGGATTCGTGGTGGCTCGGCGTCCGCTGAAACGGGACATGCCGGAGGAATACGCGGTGAGTTTCCGCCTGCGCGGCAGCGGCGCCGTGAACAATCTTGAGCTCAAGCTGGTCGATGCGACGGGCCAGAACGTTTGGCGGCATGTGCAGCGGGACCTGCGTCCTCCCCAAAGATGGAAAAAAATTCAGGTGCGCAGCCGGGACATCGATTTTGCCTGGGGCCCTTCGAGCGGCGGACGCCTGCGGGAGTTGGGGTCGATGGAGTTTGCCATCGTCGCAGGCGAGGGCGGCAAGGGGACTCTATGGATTGCCGGTATTGAGATCGAGAATTGCGGCCCGACGGAGGCTCCGGAGTTGAGCGCGTCGAGCGCGCTGTCCGAATTCGCGCCCGCCGCCGCCTTGGGCGGGACGGGCTGGAAACCCCGGCCCGAAGATCCGCGCCCGTGGATCGTCGTCGACTCGAAGCAGCCGCGCACCATCGGCGGGCTCATCATCGACTGGCTGGAGCAGGCGCCCTCGAGGGGCTTTCGCGTTCGCGGTTCGGCACGCGGCGTTCGCTGGAAAACCCTGTATGACGCGTCCACCGCCGCCGGCAGGCGCAGCTATGTGTATCTGCCGGGGGTGAGGACTCGATTTCTGCGCATCGAGCTTGCCGAGCCGTCGGCGGGCGCGGCCCTGCGCCTTCAGTCGTTCGAATTCTCGCGGACCATCGATGCGTTCTGGCGCAGCGTCGCCGGCGGCGAGGCGCGCGGCTGGCATCCTCGCTGGCTGCACAATGAACAGACCGTATGGACTCCCGTCGGTACGGCGAATGGGATTCACTGCGCACTGTTGAACGAAGACGGCATGCTCGAGGCCGATCAAGGATCGTTCTCGCTCGAACCCATGCTGCGGATCGAGGATCGTCTGTTCACCTGGGCGGATTTCGCCGCGCGCCAGGAGCTGCTCGGCGGGTGGATGCCGGTGCCTGCGGTGATCTGGGAGGCCGATGACTGGCGGCTGCGCATTTCGGCCGAGGCGGCGAGAGGCGGCGTACCTTGCGTGCACTATCGGTTCGAGAATCGTGGGCGCAAACGGCTCATTGCCCAATTGTTCGTGCTGGTTCGGCCATTTCAGGTCACGCCGCCCTGGCAGAGCTTTCGCAACCTGGGCGGCGTCAGCAAAGTGTCCGATCTGCAATGGCGCGATG
>JBARBX010000047.1:0-3252 GCA_049793535.1 Steroidobacteraceae bacterium
CGGCAGCAGCCACTTCGCCCAAGGAAAGGGATTGCCGGCGAACGTCGTGCACAGAACGACGGCGAGCAGTCCCGGCGGCGATCGCGCGGCAATCCGGATCGCGACAGGCCCCGAGAAGGATTCACCCAATAACGCGTACGGCCGATCCGCAGGAAGCGCCGCCAGCACCAGCGCCTCCAACTCGTCGTAGCCAAGAGCCCGATCCGTCGGGTAGGGCACGATGAGCGCCTCGACATCCGGTCGCAAAGCCTGCGCGAATTCGCGCAAAAACTTGCCCGTGCCGTCGATGCCCGGCAGCAGCAGCAGGGCGGGTGGGATCGAAGCGCCGTTCAAAGAATATCGAAAGACGCTTCGCGCCGCCCCAGCCGGCCTCTCCGGTCGGAGATGAGTATCAATAAGCGGTAGTGCCCCCGAGGCAGCAGTGCGCCGCTCACATGCAAACCCTTCTCGGAAACCGCGGCGCGGTCGGTGATGCGCTTGGTGATGTCCATGGTCACAGTGCCCTCGTAGCAGATGCGCAAGGTCTCAGGCCGGATGGGCGCGCTGGCGGTCGGCACGAACTGCAGGTCGATCTCCAGCGGCGAGGTCGCCTTTCCCGGAAGCGGCGCGAGAATCCTGATTTGCGGATTGTCCGCATCGTTGTTGGGCAGGGAGTAGCAGGTCGGCGATGAGTCGTCCTCGCTCGCGTCGCGCGTACTGAACGCATCGACCGTCTTCGGTGCCGCCGTGCTCCATGCCGCGGCCTCGCTCTCGGTCACCAGCTCGAACGAGGTGCCGGCGGGTTTGGGTTGCGCGGCCGGCTCGGCGGCGAAGGATGCGGTGGCCACGGCGGCCACGGCAGCTATGGCGGCCACGGCGGCCGCCAAGACCGGCCCCGCGATCCCTCTGTGCTGCTGATTCACTGTCGATCCTCGCAAAGTATTGGGCTCCGGCAGCCTACGCCCGCAGCAACACGTACACCGCGCCGGAGCCGCCGTCGATGGCGCGCGCGGACACGAACGCCATGACATCGGCATGCCGGCGCAACCAAAGGTTCACCGCCATCTTGAGCACCGGGCCGCGGGCACCCGAGCGATAGCCCTTGCCGTGAACGATTCGCACGCAGCGGCAGCCGCCGTCGCGGCTGCGCGCAATGAATTCGGCGAGCCGCCGGCGCGCCTCCGCCTGATTGAACCCGTGCAGATCCAATTCGTCTTCGACCGGGTACAGGCCGCGGCGCAGCCGCCGCATCGATTGAATGCGAACACCGGCGCGCTGGAAGGACAGCACGCCGTCGCCGGTTACCGCGTTCGCCTCCTCGTTCGGCAGTGCATCGATCAGCGGCATCGTCTCATCCAGATTTTCCGGCGCCGATGCCGCCGCTTTGCGCATGCGCCCGCGCCCGGCGATCTTCACGGAAGCCGCAGGCGAGGGCGATTGCGCCAGAGGGATGACATCGCGCACCGCGGCGCGAAAGATCTCCGCATCGTCTGCGCCGCCATGCGCGGCGAGGCGCCTTACGGGTGGTCGTTTGGCCATGATTCGTCGACTCGATCGGCTATCGGGGTTTCCAGGGTTACAGTATAGTCCGCACGGCGACACCCCGTGAGCGTTGCGCAGGCCGTTATATCCCGTGAAAATTCTTCTTTCCAATGACGACGGTTATCGCGCCGAGGGCTTGACCGCACTCGCGGCGGCGATTAGGCCTCTGGGCGACGTCACCATCGTGGCGCCGGACCGCAATCGAAGCGGCGCCAGCAATTCCCTCACCCTCGATGTGCCGGTGCGCGCCGCCCGCTATGACGCCGACGCCTACTATGTCAACGGCACGCCGACCGATTGCGTTCATCTGGCGATCTCGGGCCTGTTCGACTTCGAGCACGACATCGTCGTGTCAGGGGTCAATGACGGCGCCAATCTCGGCGACGACACTTTGTACTCGGGCACCGTGGCCGCCGCCGTCGAGGGCAGGTTTCTCGGCCTGCCCGCCATCGCCGTGTCGCTGTGTGTCGAGCCGGGCAGCCCGCGCAATTTTGCCTCCGCCGCGCAGGTCGCGGCGCAGCTCGTGCGGCAAATGGGGCAGGAACGGCTGCAAGGGCCGGATGTGGGCTCCGTCATACTCAACGTCAATGTTCCGGATCTGCCCGACGGCAAGTTGCGCGGCATCAAGGTGACCCGTCTTGGCAGCCGCCATCGCAGCAAGTCCATCGTCAAGGCGAAGGACCCCAGAGGCCGCAACGTTTACTGGGTGGGCAATGCGGGCGGCGGTCAGGACGCCGGGCCCGGCACCGATTTCCATGCCGTGGCTGAGGGGTTTGCGTCCATCACGCCGCTGCAAATCGATTTGACGCGTCATTCGGCGCTGCCCGAACTACACAAATGGCTCAAGCTTGAGTAGCTTCATGGAAGGTCCGCGACTCAGCGGTATCGGCATGACATCGGCGCGCACCCGAGAACGGCTGGTGCAGCGCCTGCAGGAACAGGGGATCTCCGATCCTCGCGTGCTCGATCGGATTCGAAACGTTCCCCGGCACCTGTTCATGGATGAGGCGCTCGCCAGCCGGGCCTATGAAGACACCGCGCTGCCGATCGGATTCGGGCAAACCATCTCTCAACCCTACGTGGTGGCACGCATGACCGAGGCGCTGCTTTCGGCCGGCGAGCCGCGAAATGTTTTGGAGATAGGCACGGGTTGCGGTTATCAGACGGCGGTGCTGTCGCCTCTGGTGGAGAAGATCTACACCATCGAGCGCATTGCCAGCCTGGTGGCGCGCGCACGCCGCACGTTGCGGGAGCTGCGGATTCGCAACGTGAGTTTTCGGCACGACGACGGCAACGTGGGTTGGGTGGCGCGGGCACCCTTCGATGGGATACTCCTGACGGCGGCGCCGCACGCGGTACCTGCCGCCTTGTTCGAGCAGCTCTGCGTCGGCGGCCGATTGATCGCGCCCGTTGGGCCGGACGGCCGACAAGAGCTCTATGTATACACCAAGGGTGAGACACGCATCGAGCGCCGTTCTCTCGGTGCCGTGAGTTTCGTCCCCTTGCTATCGGGACTGCAGCGTTAGCATCGCACGCTCGATCGGCACCGCGGGGCTTTGCTGCCTGCTGCTCGGAGCGTGTGCCGCTACCGCTCCCCAGGGACCCGACAGCTACGTCGTGCGTCCGCAGGACACGCTGTACAGCATTGCGTGGCGCCACGATCTCGACTATCGCGACTTGGCCCGATGGAACAATATCGGTTCCGACTTCCGCATTTCCGTGGGCCAGGTG
>JBARBX010000048.1:0-5522 GCA_049793535.1 Steroidobacteraceae bacterium
GCTGCCGCCGACGCCGACCAGATGACTGCGATGAATGCGCCGCATGCGATCATCCATTCGGGTGCGCAGGCGTTCGCTCATGCGGGCGCTCCGGCCGCCGTGCAGAGGTCCGCGAGCCGTGCGGCCGCATCGATTAGCGCCCCGCCACGGGCGCTTTCCGCCATCTTGAGCAAGCGCCCTCGATTGACGATGATCTCGCCGATCGCCTCACCCAGGCGCTCCGGGTCAAGATCGCGCTCCTGGATGACGCGCGCCGCGCCGCTTTTGACCATGACCTCGGCGTTCTTGGTCTGATGATCGTCGGTGGCGACGGCCAGCGGCACGAAGATGGCGCCGAGGCCCGCGGCCTGCAGCTCGGTGACGGTCATGGCGCCGGAGCGGCACACGGCGAGGTCGGCCCAGGCATAGGCCTCGGCCATATTGTCGATGAAGGGCAGCACCTCGGCCTCGATCTGCGCGTGGGCGTAGGCCGCGCGCGCCGCCTGCAGTCCGCGCTCGCCGGTCTGGTGGCGGATCAACGGACGATTCCCGCGCTCCAGCCGTGCCAGCGCCTGCGGCACCACGGAGTTCAGGCGCTGCGCGCCCTGGCTGCCGCCGAATATCAGCAGCCGGGAACGGCTGTCCCGGTTTGCGAAGCGCACCTCGGGAGGCGGCAGCGCCGCGATATCCGCGCGCACCGGATTGCCGATGGTGAGGGCGCGCGCTCCGGACTTCGGCCCAAAGCTGCCCGGAAACGCTTCGAGCACCTGGCTTGCAAAGCGCGCGAGCACCCGATTGGTCATGCCGGCGGTGGCGTTCTGTTCATGAATCAGCAGCGGAACCCGCAGCAGCCACGCGGCGATGCCGCCCGGCCCGCTCACGTAGCCGCCGAACCCGAGCACGACGCTGGGGCGAACGCGGCGCAAGATCCGCCACGCCTGCCACACCGCCCGAAGCACACGCAGCGGTGCCAGCAGCCGGGTCATGAAGCTCTTGCCGCGCACGCCGCCGACCTGTACCCACTCGATGCGAAATCCGTTCGCCGGCGCGAGGCGCGCCTCCATGCTGCCGGGCACTCCCAGCCACACCACCTGGGTCCCGCGGTCGCGCAGCACCCGGGCCACGGCCAGCGCCGGAAAGACGTGGCCGCCGGTGCCTCCCGCCATGATGAGTACGGGACCGTTCATCGAGGTCCTCCCGGCATGCGCATCACGGCCGAGCGCGAGCTGCACTTGATCTCGTGATAGATCCGCAGCAGCACCCCGATCCATGCCAGGCTCACGAGCAGGCTGCTGCGGCCATAGCTCAGCAGCGGCAGGGTCAGCCCCTTGGTCGGCAACACGCCCATGTTGACGCCGATGTTCACGCTGGCCTGCAATCCCAGCCAGACGCCGAAGGCCAGCGCCACGTAGGACTGGAAGCGCATGCCCGCTTGCGCCGCCATGCGCGAAATTTGAAATGCCCGCCACACCAGGGCCATGAACAGCCCGATCACTCCGAGCACGCCGATGAGCCCGAGCTCCTCGGCGAGCACCGCGAACACAAAGTCGGTGTGCGCCTCGGGCAAATAGAACAATTTCTGCACGCTGCTGCCGAGACCGACGCCGAACCAGGCTCCCCGGCCGATGGCGATCAGCGACTGCGTCAATTGGAATCCGCCGTTGAAGGGATCGTCCCAGGGATGCAGAAATCCCGTGAGGCGCTTGAGGCGATAGGCCGAGGTGAGCGCCAGCACCGCGAACGACAGCGAGGCCGCGACGACCAGCAGCAGTACGTACCGGATCCGCGCGCCCGCCACGAACAGCACGGCGAAGCCGGTGGCGAACAACACCGTGGCCGCGCCGAAATCGGGCTCGAGCAACAAAAGCAGCGCCGCGACCGTGAGCAGCGCCACCGGCTTGGCGAGGCCGGGCAGAGTCTGTTCGAGCTCGCCGCGCTTGCGCACGCAGTAGCTGCACACCCAGGTCAGGACCAGCACCTTGGCAAGCTCCGACACCTGGAAATTGATCGGGCCCATGCGCAACCAGCGGCGCGCGCCGTTCACCGTGGCGCCGATGCCGGGGATCAGCACCAGGAACAGCAGCAGCAGCCCCAGGCACAACAGCGCGAGGCTGTACTTGTCCCACAGTTCGGCCGGCACGCGGGTCAGAACCCAGGCGAACACCAGGCCGGCGGCGCCGAAGATGAACTGGCGCTCGAGAAAGTAGAACGGATTGCCGAGATCGCGCGCGGCGATGGCCATGGACGCCGAGGTGACCATGATCAAGCCGACGAGCAGGAGGGCCGCCGCCAATCCCAGCGTGACGAAGTCCCAGGCGAAGGGCATGCGCTCGCGCGCCCGCATTCCGTAGGACATGGTGGCCGTGGTCATCGCGGGCCCCGATCGAGCCCGCGGACGGCGGCGGCAAACGCATCGCCTCGATGGCCGTAGTCGCGAAACATGTCGAAGCTGGCGCACGCCGGCGACAGCAGCACCGTATCGCCCGGCGCCGCGACGCGCGCGGCCGCGGACACCGCCTCCTGCATCGACGCGGCGATCGCTGTCGGACACACGCCCTCGAGCGCCGCCGCCAGGGCGGGCGCATCCTTGCCGATCAATATCGCGTGCCGCACCTTGCCGCGGAAGGCCTGCGCGAGAGGCGTGAAGTCCTGGCCCTTGCCCAAACCTCCCGCGATCATCACCAGCGGCCCCGGCATGCCGGCGACCGCGGCGATGGTCGCGCCCACGTTCGTGCCCTTGGAGTCGTCGACGAAACGCACGCCGGCCACGTCCGCGATCCACTCCGAGCGGTGCGGCAGGCCCGCAAATGTCTCCAGGGCCCACAGCATGGCGGGCATCGGCAGTCCGGCCGCTTCGCCGAGGGCGAGCGCGGCGAGCGCGTTCGCTGCATTGTGCCGGCCCGCGATCTTCAAGCGTGACACGTCCAGCAGAGCTTTGCCGCGGCGCGCGAGGTGCATCGCCGCCCCGGCGCGCAACAGGGAAAAATCCGCGTCCGGGCGCTCGACGGAAAACGTCACCACGGCGCCCGGCCCGCCCCGCATGGCGGACACCCGCGGATCGTCGGCATTCAACACCACCGTGTCCGCATGGGCGAATATCCGCGACTTCGCCCGCGCATAGTCCGAGACCGTGGCGTAGCGATCCATGTGATCGGCGGTCACGTTCAGCACCACCGCGGCCAGAAGCTTGAGGGTCCAGGTGGTCTCGAGCTGAAAGCTCGACAGCTCCAATACATAGAGATCGGGTACCGGTTGCTCGAGCAGGTCGAGCGCCGGGGTCCCTAGGTTGCCGCCCGCCAGCACGCTGCGTCCCGCGGCCGCGGCCATGCGCGCGACCAGGCTCGTAACGGTGCTTTTGCCGTTGGTGCCGGTGATGCCGATCACCGGCGCCTGGACGTTGCGCGCGAACAGTTCCACGTCGCCCAGCACTTCGATGCCGCGATCCCGGGCGACGCGGGCGATCGGCTCTTCGAGCGGCACGCCGGGGGACATCAGCACCTGCGAGGCGCCGTCGAGCAGCGACAAATCGAAACCGCCCAGCCGCAGATCGAGGGAGCGGCGCAGAGCCCCCAGTTCCTCGAGCCCCGGCGGTACGCGGCGCGAATCCGTGGCGCGCACCGGCATGCCGCGCTTGGCGAGATAGCGCAGGCAGGAAGCGCCCGT
This sequence comes from Steroidobacteraceae bacterium, assembly GCA_049793535.1. GTDB lineage: Bacteria > Pseudomonadota > Gammaproteobacteria > Steroidobacterales > Steroidobacteraceae > Bog-1198. The sequence continues at coordinate 3,643 of JBARBX010000048.1, forward strand.
TTTGCCGAGACCGACCACGACGCTATGCATCAGCGGATCTTCAAGGTTGCAAGGCCCGCCAACACCAGCACGAAGCTGATGATCCAGAAACGCACGATCACCTTCGGCTCGGCCCATCCTTTGAGTTCGAAATGATGATGGATGGGCGCCATGCGGAATATCCGCTTGCCCGTGAGCTTGAACGACGCCACCTGCAGCATCACCGAGACCGTCTCGAGCACGAAGACGCCGCCCATCACGAACAGCACGATCTCCTGGCGCACCATGACGGCCGCGGTGCCGAGCGCGGCGCCGATGGCGAGCGCGCCCACGTCGCCCATGAACACCTGGGCCGGGTAGGTGTTGAACCACAGAAACCCGAGGCCCGCGCCCACCAAGGTGGCGCTGACGATCAGCACCTCGCCGACGCCCGGGATGTAGGGAATCTGCAAGTAGCTCGCGAATTTGAAATTTCCCGTGACGTAGGCGAACACGCCCAGCGCCGCGGCCACCATCACCGCCGGCATGATGGCGAGACCGTCGAGGCCGTCGGTCAAATTGACGGCGTTGCTGGTGCCGACGATGACGAAGTAGGAGAGCGCGAGAAATCCGGCGGTGGACATGGGCACGGCCACGGTCTTGAAGAAGGGCACGTACAGGGCGGACTCGCCCGAGAATTGGTGCAGGTTGTGCAGCGTCAGCGCGGCCGCGAGCCCGACCACGGATTGGCCCAGGTACTTGTAGCGCGCCGCCAGGCCCTTGGAACTGCCCACGACCAATTTCAGGTAATCGTCGTAGAAACCGACCAGGCCGAAACCCAAGGTGGTGGCCAGCAATATCCACACGAAGCGGCTCGACAGGTCCGCCCACAACAGCGTGCCCAGGCCCATCGCCACCAAGATCAGGCCTCCGCCCATGGTGGGGGTGCCGGATTTCTGCAGATGCGATTGCGGGCCGTCGCTGCGCACTCGCTGCCCGATCTGGTAGCGGCTCAACATCGCGATCATGGTCGGCCCGATGAACAGAGCCAGCATCAGCGCGGTGAGCGCGGCCAGGATGCCGCGCAAGGTGAGGTACTGGAAGACGTGAAAGCCGCTGTAAAACTTCGCCAGATATTCAGTCAGTGACAGCAGCATGCTAGTTGGCCCCGCCGGTGAGCGCCTGCACCACCCGTTCCAGCCGATTGATGCGCGACCCCTTGATCAGCACGGTCACGCCGGGCGCTAGCTCCGCCTGCAATCGGCGGGTGAGAGATTCGGCGTCCGCGAACCACTCGCCGCCCGAGCCGAAGGTCTCGACCGCCCGCGAACTCTGCGTGCCCAGGGCGAACAGGCGCTTGATTCCGCAATCGCGCGCATAGGCACCCATGTGCGCGTGGCTGTCCTCGGCGAACTCGCCAAGTTCCGCCATGTCGCCGAGCACCAGCCAGGTCGCTCCCGGCAGCGAGCGCATCACCTCGAGCCCGGCGCGCACCGAACTCGGATTGGCGTTGTAGGAATCGTCGATGATCCAACTGTCCCGCGCTCCGGCCTTGAGCTGCAGGCGGCCCGGCACCGCTCGAATGTCCGCGAGCCCGGAAGCGATGTCATCGAGGGACGCGCCGGCCGCCGCCGCCGCCGCCGCCGAGATCGTGGGCCCGAGAATGGCTGCGTAGAGGAGACACGCCGTCACCTCGTCGACTTCCTCCCCGGACGTCAGACCGAGTGGCAGCGCGATGTCTCGCTCGTGCACCCATCCGTCCCACAGGGCATGGAGCACAAGGGTCTGGAGCGCGACATGACCGGGTGGCGCTTCGGCCAGCAGCGACCACGAATCACCGCCGACGCCGTCGAAGGTGGCGGCGAGCTCATCGACGCTCTCGATGTAGTCACCCAGGATCGCCTCATGGCTCAGTGCCCGCA
>JBARBX010000049.1:0-1875 GCA_049793535.1 Steroidobacteraceae bacterium
ACCGCAACGGACGCGTATTTCTCGTCGAGAACTTCGCGGGCCAGGAAGCCCTCGCCGACTCGATCAATCACCTACTGCTCGTCGGCTTCTACCTCGTCAACGTCGGTTTTGTCTCGTTGGCACTGCGCTACGGCACCAAGCCCACGGATGTCGTCGGAGCCTTCGAGTTTCTGAGCACGAAAGTCGGCCTCGTGGTGGTGATACTAGGCTTCATGCATTTTACCAACATGCGATTGCTGGTTCGGTACCGGGCATCCAAGCTCTTTAAGGTACTCACGACGACTGACCATACGAGCGATCGTCTCGGCGGCGTCGGCGCCGAGGCCTGACGCGCGAGTCCAGCCGGCAATCTGAGGCATGCCGGCGGCACCCATGCGCGTGTCGCCGGCATCATGCTGGGCCAGGGAGGGAATTGCCCGCAACGCGCGGATTTTCAGGCAGGCTTCGGGCTGGCCACCAGCGCGCGGCGCCGCAATTCACCGCGCACCAGCCACAAGCTCAAAATCGCCTGCAGGGTCACGCTGGCGATCGACACATACCAGAGCTCAAGCAGCGCAAATTGGGGCAAGGAGGCGAGCCACAGGGCCGGCACGACAAAGCTCACCAGTCGGCTGGCCGAACTCAGGACCGCCGGCACCGTATGCCCCAGCCCTTGAAACACGGCCGAGCAGGTAAATACCATTCCCGACGCCAGGAAGTTCCAGGAAATTACCCGTAGGAACTGCGCGCCGACGGCCAGCGCGGTCGGATCCTTGGTGAACGCATGGACCGCCGCCGCCGAGCCCCACTGACAGAACAAGGTGAGCAGCACCATGATGCCGCCGCCGATCAGTGCCGCCAGCATAAAAGTCTCGCGCACGCGGGCGAACTTGCCCGCGGCAAAGTTTTGCCCGACGATGGGCGCCGTCGCAAAGGCCACCGCCATCGCCGGCAGAAACATGCTCTGCATGATTCTCTGCCCGATGCCAAATCCCGCCTGTGCGCCCTCGCCGAAGCGGCGAATGAGCATGTAGATCACGGCCATGTAAATGAACATGAGCGCGAACTCCCCTCCCGCGGGAAGTCCGATGCGCAGCAGCCGGCCCCAGGTGGCAGGGTGCGGCCGCCAGGCGCCGGCATCGAATGCCACGTATTTTTCCAAGCGGTGAAAATAAACGGCGAGCAGCACGACGCCGACGGCGACCGCCAGCGAACTCGCGAGTCCCGCACCGGCGACCCCCATCGGATGACCCGTGCCCCACCCGGCGATGAGGATCGGCGCCAATACTGCGTTCAGAATCACGGTCAGCACCTGCACGATCATGGTCGGCTGCACGATGCCGGTGCCGCGCAGCGCGGAGCCCATCGCCACCAGGGCGAACTGCAGCGCCAGACTCGGCAAGAACCAGTACAAGTATTGCGTCCCCGCGTGTGCGGTGGCCGGATCCGAACTCAAGGTTTGAACGTAGGCCGGCCCCAACGCGTAGCCGAGCAACAGAGTGGCCAGCGCGCATCCGGCCGACAGCACCAAACTCTGATTGAAGACCAGCGTCGCGTCGACCCGATCCTTGCGCCCCACGGCGTGCGAGATCAGCGCCACGGTTCCCACGCCGAGCACCTGGGTCAGCGCAAACACGATGAACATGATGTTGCCGGCCGCGCCGACACCGGCGATGGCGGCCGGCCCTAGGCCTGCGACGAAGTACAGATCGATGAGAATGTACAGCGTCTGAAAGAACATGCCCGCGGCGATGGGCACCGCCATTTGCAAAATGTTGCGGGCGATCGAGCCCTGAGTAAGGTCCTTCATATCACTGGCACCGCCAGCCGCCTCAACGACGCGGCGTCGCGCGCCAGCGCCTCGATGCCGCTCCAATCGCCGGCGCTCTGCAGGCC
>JBARBX010000050.1:0-6614 GCA_049793535.1 Steroidobacteraceae bacterium
GGAAGACGGCGCCGAGGGTCGCGGCAATCCAGCTTAAGCCTCGGGGCAGGTAGCGCCGGCCATAGACCTCGGCGGCGGCCGACCGCACCAGTGCGGCGCTGATCTTCCGCGTCTCCTGGGTATAGGCGCCCAGGAGCGCGCGGTCGCAGGTCACATTGATCACGCGCGGGATCCCTCCGGAGAGGCGATGAACCTCGGCCAGCGCCGACGCAGTGAAGATTTCCCCCGCGGCGCCCGCAACCCGGAGCCGGTGGCGGACATACCCGGAAGTCTCTTCGCGCAATAAGGGCTCCAAGTGGTATCGGCCGGTGATGCGCTGCGCGAGCTGACGCAGCTCGGTGCGGTCGAGCAATTCGCGAAGCTCGGGCTGTCCGATCAGAATGATTTGCAGCAGCTTCTGCGTGGGCGTTTCTAGATTGGTGAGCAGCCGCACCTGTTCCAATACCTCGGGCGAGAGGTTTTGCGCCTCATCCACGATCACGATGATGCGTCGGCCCTCGGCGTGGGCCGCCAGCAGGCGCCGATTGAGAGCATCGACCATATACTTGACGCTGTCGCGATCGGCGTCGGCGATGGGAATGCCCAGCTCCTCGCAGATGGTGAGCAGAAACTCGACCGGAGTCACGCGAGGATTGAGAATCACCGCGACATCGGCGTGATGCGGGACGCGCGACAACAGCGTGCGCACCACAGTGGTCTTGCCGGTACCCACCTCGCCCGTCAGTTGAATGAAACCGCCGGATTCATTGATGCCGTACAGCAAATGCGCCAAGGCCTCGGCGTGGCGCTCGCTCAAATAGAGATAGCGCGGGTCGGGCGTAATGGCGAACGGCTTTTCGCTGAGACCGAAGAAGTTCAAGTACATGGCGGTTCTCAGGAGCCGGGTGCGGGGCCGCGCGGCAAAAGGCTGGCGCGGGTCAGCAGGGTCGATCCGAACCGGTCGCGGATACCGTCGACGACCGCGTCCAGTCGGGAGCCGGCGGCTGCGCGTTCCCCGAACAAATCCGGCTGCTGCAATGTCCCCAGGTTGCTCAAGGCCACTCCCAACAATCGCACCGGGGCATTCGGGTTGGCCGCCGACCATGCTTCGAGCAACCCCCGGGCTGCCGCCGACACCACGGCGGTGTCTCGAGTGGGCTGCCCCAAGGCGCGCTGCCGGGTGCAGGTCGTGAAATCGCCGCGACGGATCTTGACGCTCACTCGACCGGCCAGAAGACCGTGCTTTCGGAGGCGAGAGGCCGCCCGGTCGGCGAGGCGCTGCAGCTCCACGGTGAGCTGTGCCGGCCCGCGGATGTCCGTTGCGTAGGTCTCCTCCGCGCTGATCGATTTCTCTTCGCGGTCCGGTTCCACGGGCCGATCGTCGAGGCCCGACGCACGATCGCGCACGGATTTCCCGTACTTGCCGAAGAGGCGCCACAGCACCTCGTCGCCGGCCCCGCGCAAGTCGCCGAAGCTGCGAATTCCCGCGGCATGCAAGGCGGGCAAGGTACGCGGTCCGATACCGAACAGCTTTTCGACGGGCAATCCGTCCAAAATGTCGCGCATATTGTCCGCGCCGATGCGGCACATGCCGTCGGGTTTGTTCAGGTCGGAGGCGATCTTGGCCAGCAGCTTGTTGGGCGCGACGCCCACCGAGGCGGTCAGCCCGGTCTCTCCCTGGATGCGGCGCCGGATTTCGGCGCCGATCGATTCCGCGCCGCCCAGGAGCTTGAGACCCCCGGTGACGTCGAGAAACGCCTCGTCCAAAGACAGCCCTTCGACGAGCGGCGTAAACTCGCGAAATATCGCGAACACGCGCTCCGAGACCTCTCGGTAGCGCGCCATGCGCGGCTGCACGCAGACGGCCTGCGGGCAGCGGCGCAACGCCTCGCTCATGGGCATGGCGGAGCGGACGCCGAAGCGTCGCACCGCATAGCTGGCCGCGGCCACGACGCCTCGCCCGCCGGTGCCGCCGACGATCAAGGGTCTGCCTTTGAGCTCCGGGCGATCCTGTTCTTCCACGGACGCATAGAATGCGTCCATGTCGATGTGCAGTATCGCCCGCATGTCATTTCACGCTGTTGGCCGGCGCGATGCGCTCACGATTCATGCGGCTCTCCTCATCATCGAGCATCTTACAGCTGCAGCACGGCATACACGAACACCGCGAGCAGTGCGACGAACAATACGACCATGTACACGACGAAAAGTGCCGACGCCTTGACCAGCGTGCGCGTCCAGCTCCCGCCGAACACCCGCCGCATCGCGACGACCGTATACACAGGCAGCGACCAGAGCAGGAGCGGCACGAGATTCCACAACAGGTTCAGGCGCGGCCAGGCTCCCGCCGCGTCGCCGGACAGCATCACCAGCGTCATCACCGAAAAGAAAAACGCGTGCACGTACAGGAAGAAGAGCAGGTGCTCCGCGTAGCGATGGCGCGGCCGCCAATACAGCAGCATGTGCAGAAACGCGATCAGCGGCAGAAAAATGAACATGGCTTTGGGCGCCGTGCCGACGGCCACGTGCCACAGGGTGGCGCCGTTGTCGCGCGCGATTTCACCGCACACATGCCTCATGCGCGGGGCCCAGTCGCGCCCGAACAGGTCGACCTTGAAAGACGTGGCATTCACACTGGCGCATTCCGCCGGAGCGTCTTTGCTGACCCTTACTCCGGTGTCGTCGATACTCACGAATTTCACGTGAGTGCCCGAGATCGAGGCCACCAGGAAGAAAATGATGCTGAGCACGAGGTACAGGCGGAATGGCGGCAGGTAGGCCGCGCGCCGGCCGGCGATGAACTCTCGGGTGAGCTCGCCGGGCTTGAACCACAGGAGGTAGAGCGTGCGCCACAGGCGGGAATCCGAATGCGTGATCCCCTCGAGCGCTTCGTGAACGAGTTCCGCAGTGCTCGGCACGTGAACGTCCGCGGCCTGGCCGCAATTGGCGCAGTAGCGTCCCGTCAGCACGGTGCCGCAGTTCAGGCAGCGGCGGGCGGCGCGAAGCGGAGGCTCGTGCTGGCCGGAAGGTGCCTCCGAAGTCATGAAATAGAGGCTGAGCCGGCGCCCGCGGCGCCGGCGGGCAGTTCATGCGGCGCGAAATCGTCGACCGCGGTGAGATGCGACACCTTCGCATCGTAGTCGCGCAGGAATTCCGCTTCGGCCTCGCTCAAAATCCCCGCAGCCTCCGCCTGCGCGATCTGCCCCGGAAGATCCAGCGCGGTGACGCGGCCGGTCTTGACGCCGTCCACGCGCATGCGCTTCTCCAGCGCCTCCGCCGCCGTCGTCAGATCCAAGGCCTCTTGCAGCAATCCGAGCGGGTTGCCGGCAGCCCGAGTCTTGTAGATATGGCGGCTCAGGCGTTCCCGTGCAGCCGTGGGATTCATGATCAGATCGGCGATGGCGCGGCCCAACCGGTCGCTCGGCGGGAAGTAGGTGAGTCCGCGCGGAAAGATCAGCAGGCGCATGAATGCGGCCAGCGGCCGGTTTGGGAAATTGCGCAGGAACAGATGCAGCTGCTCCTGCGCCTGGTACAAAAGGCTGCGGCAGGCCCACTCGACCAGCGGCAGATCCGCCGCCTCGCGGCCCTGGTTCTCGTGATGCTTCAATACCATCGACGCCAGGTACATCATCGACAGCACGTCGCCCAATCGTGCCGACAAGGTTTCCTTCTTCTTCAGGTAGCCGCCGAGCGCGAGCATGGCGATATCGGTGGCCAGCGCGAACGATGCGCTGTAACGGTTGATGTGCTGAAAGTAGCGCTTCGTCGCACCGGTCTGCGGCACCCGCGTGAAGCGCGCCAGGGTCAGTCCCAAGACCAGCGAGCGCGCCGCGTTGGAAATGGCGAATCCAATATGGCCCGTGATCGCGCGATCAAAATCCGCGATGCCGGCTTCCCGATCGGGATTGCGGGCCGCGTTCATTTCCCTGAGCACGAAAGGATGGCAACGCACCGCTCCCTGGCCGAAGATGATGAGGCTGCGCGTCAGGATGTTCGCGCCTTCCACGGTGATGGCAACCGGCACGATCTGGTATCCGCGCCCCAGATAGTTCCTGGGTCCCAGGCAAATGCCCTTGCCGCCGTGCACGTCCATGGCGTCGTTCGCGATCGTGCGGCCGAGTTCGGTTGCATGATATTTCAGCATGGCCGACGGCACGGAGGGCTTTTCGCCGCCGTCGATCGCGCCCGCCGTCACCGAGCGCGCGGCGTCCATGATGTAGGTGCGCGCCGCCATGCGGGCCAGCACTTGCTCGATCCCCTCGAAGCGGCCGATCGGCATGTTGAATTGGCGGCGTATGCGTGCGTACGCCGCGGAGGCATACACCGCGGCCTGCGCGCTGCCGGTGGCGTTGGAGGGCAGCGATATGCAGCGGCCCACGGACAATTGCTCGACCAGCATGCGCCAGCCCTGGCCGGCCATCGCGAAGCCGCCGATGATGGCGTCGATGGGCACGAACACGTCCTTCCCCTGGATGGGTCCGTTCTGAAAGGGGACGTTGAGCGGAAAATGCCGCCGCCCGATGCTCACACCCTGCGTATCCCGCGGGATCAATGCGCAGGTGATGCCGAGGTCGGCGCGATCGCCCATCAGATGCTCGGGATCGAACAGGCGAAAGGCGAGTCCGACCACGGTGGCGACCGGCGCCAGGGTGATGTAGCGCTTGGAGAAATTGAGCCTGATACCGGTGATTTCAGCGCCCTGCCAAAACCCTTTGCAAATGACGCCGGTGTCCGGGATGGAGGCGGCATCGGAACCGGCCCGCGGACCGGTGAGGGCGAAGCAGGGTACTTCCTCGCCGCGGGCGAGGCGCGGCAGGTAATGGTCCTTTTGCGCTTCGGTTCCATAGTGCAGCAGCAATTCCGCCGGCCCGAGTGAATTCGGCACGGCGATGGTCGAGGAAGCGGTGCCGGATCGCGAAGCGATCTTGATCAGCACGCAGGAGTGCGCGTATGCCGAGAATTCCAGGCCGCCGTAGCGCCTCGGGATGATCATCCCGAAAAACCCGCGCGACTTGATGAACTGCCACACCTCGGGGGACAGATCGGCCCGGGTATGGGTGATGTCCCAGTCGTCGAGCATGGCGCACAAGTCCTCGCAGGGGCCGTCGAGAAATGCCTGCTCGGCCGCGGTCAGCGTCGGCACTTTCGCCGACATGAGCACGTCCCAGTTGGGGCCCCCGGTGAACAGTTCTCCGTCCCACCACACCGTCCCGGCATCGAGCGCCTCGCGTTCGGTGGCCGACATCGGCGGCAGCAATCGGCGGTAACTGCGCAGGAAGGGCCGGGTCATGAGGCGCACCCGCAGGGGCCGCAGGTTCAGCAGCAGCAGCAAGGCGTACGGAATGCAGACGACGATCTTCCACCACACGGGCGCCGCGCCGAACGCCCAATAGGCTATGCCCAAGACACCGAGCAGGAGCGAACTGAGGGCGAGGCCGGCGCGGCGATAGGCAAGTATGAGAACGAGTGCCAGGGTGAGCGCCGCCCACGCCGCGAACGCGACAGCGCCCGAGGCCATGATCCACGAGGCTGCACCGGGAGCCTGGCTAGTCATGGGGGTGCATTCAGATCAGGTCTTTCACGCCGTCCCGTTCTTCCAGCAATTCACGGTGCGTCGCCTGCATCTTCTCGCGGCTGAAATCGCTGATGCTCAAGCCTTGAACGATGCTGTACTCGCCGTCCTTGCAAGTCACGGGATAGGAATAGATCACTCCTTCCGGAATTCCGTAGCTGCCGTCCGAGCACACCGCCATGCTGACCCAGTCGCCGGCCGGCGTGCCCTGCACCCAGTCGTGAATGTGATCCAGCGCCGCCGCCGCCGCGGATGCGGCCGATGAGGTGCCGCGCGCCTTGATGACCGCCGCGCCGCGTTGCTGCACGGTGGCAATGTAAGTGTCTTTGAACCAGCTCGCCTCGACCACGGACAGCGCAGGCAAGCCTCTGACGGTGGCGTGATGCAGATCGGGATATTGGGTCGCCGAGTGATTGCCCCAGATGATGACTCTTTTGACCTCCGCCAAAGGCGCCGCGCATTTTTCCGTGAGCTGCGCACGTCCCCGGTTGTGATCCAATCGAGTCATCGCCGTGAAACGCTGCGGCGGCAGCGAGGGCGCATTGCGCTGAGCGATCAGCGAATTGGTGTTGGCGGGATTGCCCACCACCAGCACGCGCACGTCGCGGCTCGCGACCGCGTCCAGCGCCTTGCCCTGGGCGGAGAATATCTTCGCGTTCTCCAGCAGCAGATCCTTGCGCTCCATGCCGGGCCCGCGCGGCCGCGCACCGACCAGCATGGCGTAATCGCAGTCCTTGAACGCGACGTTGGCGTCGGAACTCGCCGTCACCTTGTTAAGCGCGGGGAACGCGCAGTCGTTCAGCTCCATCACCACCCCCTGCACCGCCGCGCTGGCCGCCGGGATCTCGAGGAGATTCAAGTTGACCGGTTGGTCGGATCCCAGCATCTGGCCCGATGCGACGCGAAAGGCGAGCGCATAACCGATATTGCCCGCCGCGCCCGTGATGGTGACAGTAACTGGCTTCTTCATGATTTCTCCCGGCGCAAAAACACGCAATTTTAGCCCATATCGCGCAGCGGCGGTGGCGTTATGGGCTGCTAGCGTGCGTCGATTGAATAGCCG
>JBARBX010000051.1:0-5951 GCA_049793535.1 Steroidobacteraceae bacterium
AGCCAGGCCGCGGCAGGACTCGCGCGAGTCAATTCCATAGCTCGGTGAGTTTCTCGCCCTTGATCGCTCGCTTGATGGCGCGCACTCCTTTGCGAAAAATCGGCGGGATAAGGTCCAGAATGAAGCCGCGGACGATTCGCGAAGCTCTGATCCGCACGCGATGTTTTTGGGAGATGTAGTAGAGAGTGGTGTGGGCTTGGCCGGCCGGCTCCCATGTATTGGTGTAGTAATAGAGTGCCAACGAGCGGCGGGCGATGCCCGGCGGCGCGCTCAAAGGGGTTGGGTGGCCGTGCAGCGCCTCCTTGACGGTGGCGAATATGACGGCCCGATTGAACAGCGGCGCCACCGTCTTGCGCTTGCTCATGGTTGAGCGATCCCACAATTCCAGATCGCCATGGTATTCATCCTTCCAGTCCTTGTTCAGATACAGCAGCAGATTGATGCGCCGCGCGAGATTGTATCTCTTCAGGTGATTGAAATCAGCGTGTACCTCGAGGTAGCCGCCATTGTCGATCCAATGCACGCCGCCGCCGAAGTAGGAAGGGTCGGCAATCAAATTGGGAATCCCGGTGAGTTTCTCGAGATAGGCGAGAAACGGACCGGAAGTCAGAGCCTGGGCGAGCCGCGCCGTATTCGGCCCGACCACGTCGGGGAAGAATGCAAATTTATTGTGGTCGGTCTTTCGATCCAGAAACTTGGCGTAGCGCTTGGACCGATCGACCGCGTCCACCTCGGCGAGCACGTCGCCGAGCGCCCGCGGGTCGAAAAATTCGTCGATCACGATGTGGGAAAAGGGTTGATTGGCGGCGTAGATCGAATGCTCTTTTTCACCGAGGTCGATGAGCGAGCGTCGATCCGTCTGGAAATCGATCATGTTCGACGAGTCCTCCCGCTGCCGCAATCCCGCGCCCAACCTAGAAGTAGACGAGCGAGCCGCGGATATCCTTCGCGCCGCGGCCGAATTCTGCGCGGCGTCTATGTTTGGCGCGGCAGGGGCAGTATCTTAGGCCGGTGATGACCGATCTCGATCGATGGTTCGCCGCGGAAGTCCTGCCCCACGAAGGGGTGCTGGTGCGTTATTTGACCAGGGTGTGGCCCCACTCGGCGGAGGTGCTGGATCTGCGGCAGGATATTTACGTGCGTGTGTACGAAAGCGCACGCAACCTGCGGCCGACCTCCCCGAAGGCCTTCCTGTTTGCCACGGCCCGCAATTTGATGACGGATCGCATGCGGCACAGCCGTGTCGTGTCCATCGATTCGACGCAGGATTTCGAGACTTTGAACGTCTTAGTAGATGAGATGTCGCCGGAACGGCGGTTGAGCGCACGGCAGGAGTTGCGCATTTTGGCGCGAGCTTTCGATTCGCTGTCTGAGAAGTGCCGCAATGTCGTGTGGTTGCGCCGGGTCGAGGGACTGTCGCAGCGGGAAACCGCACGGCGCCTCGGACTTCGCGAAGGCGCGGTCGAGAGTCAGCTAGCGCGGGGCGTGCGAGTTCTCGCTCGGGCAGTATTCGGCGTGGCCGAGGATGTCGATGCGCGGCACACAGGGGAGGAATCCCACCATGAATCCAAACACGACTAGCGGCGAGATCGAGGCGACCGCGGCCGAGTGGTTCGCCATGCGTGAAAGCCGGGAGTGGAGCGCCGCCGATCAGGCGCAGTTGGAGGCGTGGCTCAATTCCTCGACCGCCCACCGAATCGCCTTTGTACGGCTCGTGACGGCCTGGGAACGCTCGGGGCGCTTGCAGGCGCTCGGCGCCGGTGTGCCCGCGGGAGTCATTCCGCCGCGCGATGCCTGGCTATTTGCGCCGGATTCGTCGGCAAGGCCCAAGGTTGCCCCCAAGCCCGTGGCGATGGCGCGCTCCTCGCGCCTGCGTGCGGTCGCAGCCTTGGTTGTGGTGGCCGCCGCGGCGGGCACGGCCTGGTACTTCGTGCCGGAACACGGGCAGTACTACCGCACGCCGGTCGGTGGCCGGAGCACCGTGCCGCTCGCGGACGGGTCCAAGATCACGCTCAACACCGACAGCGAGATTCACGTGGAGTTCGGGCCCACCCTGCGTCGGGTCAAACTCGACCAGGGCGAAGCCTACTTCGACGTGTCGAAGGATGCGGTGCGACCCTTCGTCGTGGATGTTGCGGATGAGCGCGTCACCGCCGTGGGCACGCAGTTCTCCGTCCGCCGGGACCACGACGACATCCGCGTCATCGTGACGGAGGGGCGCGTCTGGATCGAGCGCCGCGGCGATGGCTCCAAAGCCGGGAAAACCCAACTAGCAGCGGGATCCGAGGCCCGGACTTCCAAAACAGCCGTGCTCATCGCTCAGCCGCCCGCCGCCCAGGTCGAGCAGCTCTTGAGTTGGCGTAACGGCTACCTCGTCTTTCGCGACACGGCGCTGGCCGATGCTGTCGCCGACTTCAATCGCTACAGCGTGCGCAAAATCATCATCCAAGATCCCGCGATTGCCGGCATCCGCATTGGCGGCAACTTCCGCTGCGATGACGCGGAAGCCTTCCTGTGGCTTCTACAGAGCGGCTTTCCGATCCACGTGGAGCAGCGCAGTAACCGCATCATCTTGACGAAAAGCTGATTGCAACGGTTAACGGAGAAGCGGTTGGCGAATGTGCTCGGGCGTTGCACCCGCGCGGGAGCCGTCTGTTGTGTATTGCTGTCGACGCCGGTCTGGGCGGCCGATGGGGCCGATGCCCGCGAATCATGGATCGAGATTCCTGCGGGCGATCTGGTGACCTCCTTGGAGCGGCTGGCGGGGCAATCGGGGATCGAGTTCATCTATGACAGCGATCAGCTCAAGGGGATCAAAGCACAGGGCGTGAGCGGTCACCTGACGCCGAAGGCGGCGGTCATGAAGCTGCTCGAAGGAACTGAGTTGACGCTGACCGAGCACAACGGAGCGTTGCTGATTGCACCGCGGCAGGGGGGCGGCCAGGGAGAGGAGGACACCCGCCTCGATGAGATCGTGGTGACCGGAACGCACATCCGCGGCGCAGCTCCTGTGGGCTCGCCCCTGGTCGTTTACTCGCGCAGCGACATTGAAGCGAGCGGCAGCGCGACACTGGAGCAATTCGCGCGCACGGTGATGGGGAATGCCGCGAGCGTCGACACCATTGCCAATCCAGCGTCCAACATAAGGTTTTCGCCCGGCAGTTTAGCGAACGGGATCAACACTTTTCAGGGCGCCTCGTTCAATCTGCATGGTCTTGGGCCGACGACAACGCTCACCTTGCTCAACGGCCAACGCTTGGCGCCCGGCGGACTCGATGGGTCTTTCACGGATATTTCGCAAATTCCACTGAGCGCGGTGGACCATATCGAAGTGCTGGCGGATGGCGCCTCGGCCATCTACGGTGCCGATGCCGTGGGCGGGGTGGTCAACATCATCACGCGCAAAGACTTCAGCGGCGCGCAGAGCACGGTCCGCTACGGTGGCTCGACGGAAGGAGGTGCCGACGAAGCCACCGCCTCGCAACTGTTCGGCGATTCGTGGGGTACGGGCAATGTGCTGCTCACCGGCGAATGGGACGATCAACCGGGTCTTGGCGCGGCGCAAAGGAGCTATGTGCCGGATCTGGGCGGACCCTATTCACTCCTGCCGGAGAACCGGCGAGCGAGCATTTTCATCAGCGGTCGCCAGGAATGGGGACCCAAGACCACGATGTCGGCCGACGTGCTGTACAGCGATCGGCGCTTTACCGACTCGAGCACCCTCGCGAGTTCTGCGGATTCCTTCCGGCAAAGCACATATGCCGACGGCTCGGCTCGGCAATTGAGCGCGACGGCAAGTATCGATCGGGCTTTGCGGGGAGACTGGCATGCAGAGTTGACGGGCAGCTATTCGCGAAATGAGGAGATGAGCCGCTCGACCACCGCGGTCATGCAGAGCGCCGGCAACCCCAATGAAGCGTTGCTCCAGGGAGCGACCCCGAGCATTCTCGACGTGAACGCCATGACTCAAGGATCGCTGCTCGCGATCCCGGGCGGACCCGTGAAGGCGGCATTGGGCGTGAGTGCGAGGGCGGAAAGATACGATTCAATCGACCTGGAAACCATCGCCGGGCGATCTGCGTCATCCGGCGAACCTCCGTCGAGGCGGGAGGTGTTGAGCGCATACGGCGAAATCGTCGCGCCGGTCTTCGGCGACGCCAATGCGGTGCCGGGGTATCGGCGGCTCGACGTGTCCATTGCCGGCCGTTTCGACCACTACAGCGACTTTGGGTCCACTCTCAACCCAAAACTGGGGATGTCCTGGGAATTCGTCCGGGGAGTCTATTTCAAGGGAACCTTCGGGACTTCCTTTCAGGCGCCGCTGCTGAACCAAGTTCATACGCCGCTCCACATTGAGACGGAATTGCTGCCGGACAGCAGCTCAGTCAGCGGTTCGACCGACGCGCTTATCCTGCAAGGAGGCAACCTGAATCTGCTTCCGGAAAAGTCACAATCCTACACGGCCGGTTTCGACTTCAAGCCGGCGCGCGTGCCCGGCTACTCCTCGACCTTGAGCTTTTTTCACATCAAGTTCACCGACAAAATTACCACGCCGCCCACTTCATCCGGCGGCAACTATTCTCTGAGCGATCCGTTGCTGCTGCCATTCATTGCCCGCGATCCCGCGCTCGCAACCGTTCTCGGTGATTTCAACAGTCCGGAATTCTCGGGCGATCTTGCCGGATTGGGGCCATCGGCCGTGCAAGCCATCTTTGACGATCGTTTGACCAATACTGCGGCTACGGTGCAATCGGGGGTCGATCTTAGAACCCGCTACACCTGGGCACTCGATCCGGGCGCGGTAAATCTATCGCTCGGCGTCGAACGGCTTCTTGAGAATGAAGCCAAGACGGTTTATTTCGCGCCGGCTGTTTCACTGCTCACGGCCTTCGCCGAACCACCGGCCTGGAAGGGGCGTGCTGCTGCCGTCTATACGGCGGGACCGGTGTCCGCGTCCGCGGCCATCAACTACGTCAACTCCTACCGGAATTCATTGTTCACGCCGGCCGAGCCGATTGGCTCCTGGACGACGGGTGATGTCTATCTTAGCTACAGGACGGGCGACTCCACGTCATTGCCCCTGCACAAGTGGACGATTGCATTGAGCGTGACCAATGTGACCGACGCGCGCCCTCCGCGGGTGCAGATACCGGTCAGCTTTGTCCTGCCCGGCCAGAGCGTGATTCCCTTCGATCCAGCCAATGCCTCTCCGGTCGGTCGAGTGATTGCGTTGACCGTGGGCAAGCTCTGGTAGTACATCTGTAATCCCGGGGGAGGATGATCGCCTCCTGACGCGTTCGATCCGTTGGGAGATGGTTGACAAGGAGGCTTTGATGGCGACCGCAAAAAACTTGGTTGGACCAAAGGGTCAGCTATACGCCGATCCGCAGCCCTCGCCGGACGAAGTCACCTTCAAACAGGACAATACCAGCGAGGCGTACTACAACTCGCCGTACTACCTGGCGCATAAGAGTCAGGTGCAGCCAATTCCGCCGCGCCGCAATGGTCTGCCGCTCAACCTGTCGGATTTTGTGCCGCCTGAAATCTTGACGGCGATCAGCAGCGCCGGCCGGATCGTGTTCCACGCGGTGGGCGACACGGGTGCAGCCAAAGTCAATCGATCGCAGACGGTGGCGACAGCGCTCGAACATCAGGCACATGTGGCCGATGCAATGGCGGCGCAAGTCCAACAGCAAGGCGCCGCCGGCCCGGCCTTCTTCTTTGTCGTCGGGGACGTGATCTACAACTTCGGCGAGGCCCAGTACTACTACGACCAGTTCTACGAACCGTACCGCGCCTATGATCGGCCGATTTTTGCCATTCCCGGAAACCATGACGCGATGGTGTTCGGCAAGACGTCGACGGCGCCGTCGAACGTTTCTCTGGCGGCGTTTCAAACCAATTTCTGCGCGCAGATTCCAGGCCGCTCGCCGGATGCGCTTGGCCTGATG
>JBARBX010000052.1:0-1951 GCA_049793535.1 Steroidobacteraceae bacterium
ACGTTTTGGTCGACCACCGTCACCGGCGGTTCGGCCACGATGCTCAAACTGGGAGCGACGATGTCGAACTTCGCCGGACCCAATTCCTTGATGGCGAGATACGCCTCGCTTTCCCAGGCAAGCAGCACATCGCCGATGCCGCGTTCGGCGAAAGTAACCGTCGCGCCGCGAGCGCCGGAATCCAGGACCGGCACATTGTGGTACAGCTTCTTGACGAAGGCTTCAGCCGTGGCATCGCTGCCGCCGGGCTGCTTCAGCGCCCAGGCCCACGCGGCCAGATAATTCCAGCGCGCCCCGCCCGAGGTCTTCGGGCTCGGGGTGACGACGGAGACGTCCGGCCGCACCAAATCGCCCCAATCGTGAATCCCCTTGGGGTTGCCCTTGCGCACCAGGAAGACGATGGTCGAGGTGTAGGGCGCACTGTTGTAGGGCAGCCGCCCCTGCCAGTTCGCCGGAATCAGGCCGCCCCGGGTCGCGATCGCATCGATGTCGTAGGCCAATGCCAACGTCACGACGTCGGCGTCGAGACCATCGATCACCGAGCGCGCCTGCTTCGCCGAACCCCCATGGCTTTGGTTGACCTTGACGTCGTCGCCGGTCTTGCTCTTCCAATAGGCGGCGAACGCCTTGTTGTAGTCTTCGTACAGCTCGCGCGTGGGGTCGTAGGACACATTCAGCAAGGTGATCGTCGCCGCATGGGCCGCGGACGCCGCCAACAGCAGCATCAACACCAGCGCGAACCAGAAATATTCGCGCATCCAGCCGCCGCCATTGGCCTCCATCATTTACCGTCCACTCGAAAACGCGCTCGATCAGCGAATGCCGGCAGGCTAGCGGGCTGCGAGCCGCATCGGAACCAACTTCCCGTCATCTGCATATGCGCTCACGGTATATCGCGCAGAGGGATCTCAAGATCGCTCAATATGCGGTTCACTTCGTCCTGGGTCTCGAGTCTTTCGGTTTCGCGCACCAACTTGCGCGGCAGGTGCGGCGCCAGCAGCTCGATGAACTCGTACATATAGGCGCGCAGCAGCGCGCTGCGGCGAAACCCGATCCAGGTCGTATGCCCCTCGAACAGATGAGCGGCATCCAGCACCACCAAATCGGCGTCGGCGACCGGATCGATGGCGAGCCGCGCCAGAATGCCCACGCCCAGGCCGATGCGCACGTAGGTCTTGATCACGTCCGAGTCGCGCGCCGTCAGCGCCACATCGAGCGACAGGCCGGCGGTCTCGAACAGCGCGGGCAGAGAAGATCTGCCCGAGATACTGAACACGTAGGTGACGATCGGATACTCGGCGAGCTTCTTGAGCGTCAGCTTGCCGGCCGATTCGAGCGGATGGCCGCGCGGCACGACCACCGCCCGGTGCCAGCGATAGACGGGCAATCGAACCAAATGGGGGAATTGCTCCTCCGAGCCCGTGGCGATGGCGAAATCGACGCGGTCGCGCGCCACCATCTCGGCGATTTGTTCCGAGGTGCCCTGGTGCAAATGCAGGCGCACCTTCGGGTACTTGGTGCGAAAGGCGCGAATCACGGGCGGCAACACGTAGCGCGCCTGGGTATGCGTCGTGGCGATCGACAAAGTGCCGCCGTCGGCCTTGCGCAGCTCCGCCGAGGTGCGGCGGATATTTTGCATTTCGCGCAGAATGCTCGTGGCGCGCGAAATGATTTCCTCGCCCGCGTCGGTGGTGCGGGTCAGCGCGCGGCCCTCGCGCTCGAATAGCTGGAAGCCGAGCTCCTCCTCCAGCAGCTTGAGCTGGCGGCTGACGCCGGGCTGCGAGGTGTGCAGCTGGCGCGCGGCCGCGGTGATATTCAGCCCGTTCTCATGAACCGCAACGAGATAGCGCAATTGCTGGAACTTCATCGCCCGGCGGGCCTTTTCGTTGATTGAATGCTTCTCGCCATAGGATATAAGTTTAAGGCCGACCGCGCTGCGCTCGTGACGGCC
>JBARBX010000053.1:0-3300 GCA_049793535.1 Steroidobacteraceae bacterium
GCGTGCGGCGGGGTCGTCGGCGGCGAGTCCATCACCGCGGCGTGCGGCGGGGTCGTCGGCGGCGAGTCCATCACCGCGGCGTGCGGCGGAGTCGTCGGCGGCGAGTCCATCACGGCAAAAGCGGAACTTGCGACTGCGCAGCCGGCGACCAAAGCGACTAGACTTACTTTCATGATAATTGCTCCAAGTGTGTTGATAGTTGCTACGACGCAGATCAGCGCGGTACGACGACCTGCACAGCTAAAAGGCGACATCGGGACCAAAATCCCCTCACCCGCCGGCGCATTGTATGATTAGGGGAAACCCTGATCCGTGACGTCGCGAGGGCAAGAACGAGAAGATGCAAGCACCGGCCAATTTCACTCAGCTACTGACGGAGTGGCGCGCGGGCCACCCTCAGGCGTTGGAGCAATTGACACCCCTGGTGTATGAGGAACTACGGCGGCTGGCGCGCAATTACATGCGCGACGAGCGCGAAAGCCACACGCTGCAGGCGACGGCGGTGGTGCATGAAGCCTTTCTGCGATTGATACAAGCCAATGTTGCATTGCAGGATCGGGGGCACTTCTTCGCTCTGGCATCGCGTCTCATGCGGCGCGTACTGGTCGACCACGCGAAATCACGCAAGCGGATCAAGCGCAATTCAGGCGTCAGAGAGTTTGGCGCCGAAGATACGGGCGAAGTGCTGCCGCCGCTGGACTTCGACGTGGTCGCGCTCGACGACGCCTTGGAGGGACTTCAGCAAATGGAGCCGCGCCTGGCCCAGGTCATCGAGCTGCACTACTTCGGCGGCTTGACGTACGACCAAATCGCCGCGTCTCTCGACACGTCAGCAGCGACGGTGCATCGCGACATCCGGCTCGCGCGGGCGTGGTTGCTGAACGAAATCGGCGGGGCTCGGCCCGCATGATGCCAAAAGCACGCTGGCAGCAAATTCAGTCGCTGTTCGAGGAACTGATCGACTCCGGTACCGGCGAGCGTGCCGCGCACCTGGCGCGCGCCTGCGGCGAGGACCTCGACCTGCGAGCATCGGTCGAATCGCTGCTCGAAGCGGACGGGGGGCGCGAGGATCCGCTGCTGCACGTCATCGGCCATGCCGCCGAATCGCTGCTCGAGGACCATCGAGACCGGTTGATCGG
Source organism: Steroidobacteraceae bacterium (assembly GCA_049793535.1). GTDB lineage: Bacteria > Pseudomonadota > Gammaproteobacteria > Steroidobacterales > Steroidobacteraceae > Bog-1198. Next base: position 1,140 of record JBARBX010000053.1, read on the forward strand.
TACCCGAATCGGGCCGTACCGAATCGTCTCCATTCTGGGGCACGGCGGAATGAGCACCGTGTATCGCGGCGAGCGGGACGTCGCGCAATACCAGCAAACCGTCGCGATCAAGGTATTGCAGCAGGCGACGCTGCACCCGCGGCTCCGCAATCGGCTGCACAGCGAGCGGCACATTCTCGCCACGCTCGATCACCCGTCGATCGCGCGCCTGATCGACAGCGGCGATCTGGAGGACGGAACTCCCTATCTCGTGATGGAGCATGTCGACGGCGAGTCCATCGACACCTACTGCGATAGCCGCACCCTGTTCATTCGTGAACGCCTCGAACTGTTCGTACAAGTATGCGCGGCGGTGCAGTATGCGCACCGCAATCTCGTGGTGCATAGGGACATCAAGCCCTCCAATATCTTCGTCACCGGCGACGGCACGCCGAAGTTGCTGGACTTCGGCATCGCCAAGCTGCTGGCGCCGGAAAGCCTCTCGCATACGCTGCCGGTCACGCGGCTTCAGGAGCGCATCCTGACTCCTGAAAACGCCGCTCCCGAACAAGTGCTCGGCCGTCCGATTACCACGGCCACCGACATTTATGCGCTCGGCGTCCTCTTGTACCAACTCGTCACCGGCCGCTCTCCGTATCGATTGCTGAGCTACAGCCAGCTCCAGCTCGAGCGCGCCATCTGTATGGACGACCCGGTGCGGCCCAGCCAGATGGTGATCTCCAAGTTGGGCAGGGAGAAGGATGCCGACCGCAGCCGGATCTCGGATCGCCGCGGGCTCTCGCCGCAACGCCTGCGCGCCCGTTTGAGCGGCGATTTGGACGCCATCGTCGCCATGGCGATGCGCAAGGAGCCCGAGCGACGCTATCCTTCCGTGGAAGCCTTCGCGGACGATTTGAACCGGCATCTGCTCGGCCAGCCGGTACGCGCGAGACAGGGAGACTGGCGCTACCACACCTCCAAATTCCTGCGACGCAATCTGCTGGCCGTGGCCGGCGTCGCGGTGGTATTCGCGGGACTCGCCATCATCGCCGGCGTCACGCTGTTCCAGAACCATCGTATTGAGCTGGCCCGGCAAGCCACCGCCCAGGAACGCGATCGGGCACAACAGGTGTCGGCCTTCCTGGTGGATGTGTTCTCGCAAGCCGATCCTTTCAACGCTCAAGGCAAGGAGCCCACGGCCAAAGACCTATTGGACCAGGGTGCGGCGAAAATTACCGGCAACATGACCCTCCAGCCCGAGGTGCGTGCTCAATTGCTCGAAAGCATCGGCCTTGCGTACCGCCACCAGGGCCTGAGCGAGCGGGCCATCCCGCTGTTCGAGCAGGCGGTTGCCATCCGCCAGCAGGAGCGTCCGCTCGACAGCGCAAGTATTGCCGTGGCCATGGCGAATTTGGCCCGGGCCTTGAGCGACGCCGGCCAATTGAATTCGGCCGAAGGGTACCTCGCACAGGCCGTGACGCTCTCGGAAGGCGCGAGCAACACTCGATCGACGGAGACTGCGGACATTCTGGTGCAATTCGGCAACTTCGCCCTCAATGCCAAGAGCGACTCCGCGCGCGCCGCTCAATTGTTCGGCCAAGCGCTCGAGATCTACCGCGCGAAGCTCGGCGAGCAGAATTTGCAGGTGGCTGCCGCGCTGAACGGGCTCGCAGCGGCGGCGGTGTGGGCGGACGACTACGCCCTTGCGGAGCACTATCAGCGCGAAGCGTTGGCGATTTTCCAAGCCACCTTGAGCCGCAACCATCCCGATAATGCCGTGGCTTTGGGGACCCTGGGGTACATACTGACTCAACGCGGAAAATACACCGAGGCCGAGCAGGTCCTGAATGAGGCTCTACAAATCGATACCAGCGTATTTGGCGAGGATAACCCGCGCATCGCGCAGATCGACGCGGATTTGGGCATTCTCTATGATCGGGAGGGCGACACCGGGCGCGCCATTGCGGCCACTCAGAGCGCATTGAAAATAACCCGCGATCGTCTCGGCGCCGCTCATTACATGAACGGCTACTACCTCGATGCCCTGGCCAATCTCTATTTGGAGGTCGATGACCTGGCCACGGCCGAAGCCGACGGCCGCCAGGCCCTGGCCGTGTATGCGCAATCGCTGCCGGCGCGCCATCTCTTCATCGCCTCCACGCACCAATTGCTCGGCGAAGTG
>JBARBX010000054.1:0-2001 GCA_049793535.1 Steroidobacteraceae bacterium
GTTCTCCTGGTACAGCGTGCCGTTCCACTGCAGGCGGTGATTCAGCCACTCGGTCTTCCAGCCGAACTCGTAGTTCGTCAGGTTGTCGGACTGATAGGTCTGCGGCAGACAGAACTGGGCAACCCCATCGGGACCTTCGATATGGCAGGTGTTGGTGCGGTTGAAACCGCCCGGCCGGAACCCCTGCGAGTATGTCAGGTAAGCCATGATGTCCGGCGTGATGTGATAGGTAAGATTCGCGCGGCTCTTGGTGCCGGATTCCTTGGAACTGAGATCCTTCGCATCCAGGTCGGTGGCACCTGCGATACACCCGCCCGCCGGGGCTCCCCCTTCGAAGCAGCCGAAACTGCTGCTGACGCTGCCCTTGAAGTACTCGTCAAAGTTGTAGTGTCGCGCGCCGTAGGTGACGGTCAATACTTTCGGGATGATGTCGAAGTCGACCGACCCGAACACCGCGAATTGCTTGACCTCGCGCGTAGTGTCCTCGAAGAACGCGACGTTGTCGTTTTGCACACCGGGATTCTCCACGGTGGTGCCAGGGGCAGTGCCCACATCGGACAAACAGTCGGTGTTGCCGAGCGTGCCCGGCGCGCCATTGGACGTGCAATTCGGGATGGTCTTGTACAGCCAGTCGGTCTGGTCGAACAGCTTGTTGGTCTCGAAGAACGCGCCGACGATGCCGCGGATGCGCCAGTCATCCGGAGTGCTCAGCCGGAATTCATTGCTCAGATGCTCGTTGCGCTCCGTCTCGAGCCAGGTCGTGCTCGGTGAATAGCAGGTCGCGGCCAGGTTGAGCTTGGGCTGCGCTCCGACGCACTGATAGTAATCGGCGTACACGCCGCGCGCGTAGTTGGTGTAGTCGCCGACCTGGTCGACGTGGCGAATGAGATAGCCGCCGGTGTATACCAACTTCAATTCGCCGACCTTGCCGTTGAGAGTCCACGCGGTGTTTTCGAACTTGTCCTTGTCGTAGGCGTTGTTGAACAGCGTCACCTGATCCGCCTGCAACGGCACGCCGTCGGAGGAGGTAGGCATCTGGTAGAACACGCCCTGGGAATCCATGTCCTGGTACGACTGCGTGACCAGGACGTTCCAGTCGTCATTGATCTGGTACAACGCCGAGGCTCGAATGCCCTGATAGGTGACGGGATTGATGTTGTTGGCGGCGATGGAATTGTTGTTGATCGCAGTGGCGCTGGGCGGAACACCGTACGTCAACGCTTTGTTGCCGGTGCCCGTGCACAAGCCGAATGCGCTGGGCACACCCGTCTTGCAGCTGGTCGCATAATTCGCGTAGTAAATGCCGAGGTCGGTGTCCTTGCGGGTAAAGGTTCCCGCCACATTGTCGATGTAGCCGCCGCGCCGATCGTTGTAGATGACCGCACGCACCGCCAGAGTGTCCTGGATCAGCGGCAAATTCAGCACCGCGGTCAGGTCGCTGTTGGGATCGCCGCCCGCGGTCGTGCCGTAGCCCGCTTCCACGTTCCCTTCAGTGACGTTGAGCTTGGGTTTGTTGGTGATGTAGCGCACCACGCCCGCCTCGGCGCCGGCGCCGAACAGGGTGCCCTGCGGGCCTTCGAGAATCTCGATGCGCTCCAGATCGGCGGCATAGACGTCGAGGTTGCGGGCAGGCAACTGACCGGACTGATCGTCCAGGTAAATGGCGACGTTCGGGAATCCCCCGATCGAGCCGCTCGATTGACTGCCGGCGGAACCTACGCTCAAGCCGCGCATGAAGATGTTGCCCTGGCCCGGGCCGTTGTTGGGCGCCGTGACATTGGGCAGGTACTTGACGTAGTCGTTGAACGTCGTGACGCTGAGCTGATTCAGCGTTTCAGCCGTCAACGCCTGGATGGTGATGGGTACATTTTGCGCGTTCTCAGTTCGGCGCTGCGCCGTCACGGTGATCTCTTGGATCGAATCGGAGGCCTCGGTGTCGGTGGCCGTTGCCGCGTGGGCGAATCCCCCGGCCGAGCCACTCAAAATCGCGGCAATCGCGTA
>JBARBX010000055.1:0-13952 GCA_049793535.1 Steroidobacteraceae bacterium
GCTGCCGCCGAACTGCGCCGTCTCATCGCAGAGGATCACCCGCGCACCGCCGGCCGCGGCGGCCATGGCCGCGGCAATCCCGGCGGGCCCAGCGCCGACGACCAGCACGTCGCAGTGAGCATAGCGCTGCGCATAGCGGTCGGTGTCGGGTCGAGCGGGCGCTTTCCCCAAGCCCGCAGCGCGGCGAATCATCGGTTCGTAAAGTGATTTCCAGGCCTTCCTCGGCCACATGAAGGTCTTGTAGTAGAAGCCCGCCGGAAAGAACGCCGACAACCCATCGTTGATGCGGCCCACGTCGAAAGCCAGGTTCGGCCATCGATTCTGGCTCGCGGCGATCAATCCGTCGTACAGTTCGACCTGGGTGGCGCGAAGATTCGGAGTGGTGCGGCCGGCGTCCCGGATCACCGTCACCAGGGCGTTCGGCTCCTCGGATCCGGCGGCCATGATGCCGCGCGGCCGGTGATACTTGAACGAGCGTGCGGTCAGATGTACGCCGTTGGCGAGCAAGGCCGAAGCCAACGTATCGCCGTCCACGCCTTCATAGGATTGTCCGTCGAAGGTGAAGCGCAGACGTTGCGCACGGTCCACACGCCCGCCGCTCGCGGTTCGAAAATCCGCGCTCATGTCTGGCGCTCAGGCGCAGCCGGCGCGGCCGATGCGGGGAGCGCCGGCCGCGCTTCGCCGCTCTTGTAGAAGGCCACGAAATGGTCGGTGGCGGTGTCGCGCAGTGCATTGAAAAAACGACCGCAGCCCCGCGAATGGCGCCAGCGTTCCGCATACACTCCCTTGGTGTTCGCCCGCATATAGAGAAATTCTGCCCAAGCTTGATCGTCGAGCTGCGACGGTTGCAGCGGGCGCGTGAGATGCGCCTGGCCGCCGTAGCTGAATTCTATTTCAGGGCGCTTGCCGCAGTAGGGACAGACAATGAGCAGCATCGCAAGCCTCAGTGAGCCACGGCGGCCGCCGCAGCCTCGTCGATCAGATACCCATCCCGAAACCGCTCCAGGGTAAAGGGCGAGTTGATCGGATGTGGCTGGTCGCGCGCAATGGTCCAGGCGAATACGTGTGCCGATCCCGGCGTCGCCTTGAAGCCGCCGGTACCCCAGCCGCAATTCACGTACAGTCCGGGAACCGGGGTCTTGGCGATGATGGGTGAACGGTCCGGCGTCACATCGACGATGCCGCCCCAATTGCGCATCATGCGCAACCGGCGAAATGCCGGGAACAACTCGCAAACCGCGTCCAGAGTGTGGGTGTTGACGTGCAGCGCCCCGCGCTGGGTATAGGAGGTGTAGGCGTCGGTGCCCGCGCCGATGACCAGTTCGCCCTTGTCCGACTGGCTGATGTAGGCGTGAATGGTGTTGGACATCACGACGCACGGGAACACCGGCTTGACGGGTTCGGATACCAGGGCCTGCAGCGGATAGCTCTCCAGGGGTAGATGGACGCCGGCCATCGCCAAAATCACGCTGCTATGACCCGCCGCCGATACCCCCACCTTGCGCGAATGAATCACGCCGCGGGTCGTCTCCACGGCCTCGACCGCGCCGCGCGCATCGCGCCGGATGCCGGTGACTTCGCAATTCTCGATGATGTCCACGCCGAGCCCCGACGCCGCGCGCGCGTAGCCCCAGGCGACGGCATCGTGCCTGGCGGTCCCGCCGCGCCGTTGCAGGGCGGCGCCCAATACGGGATAGCGGATGTTGCCTTCGATGTTCAGCGGCGGGCAGAACGCCTTGGCCTCCGCCGGCTCCAGCCACTCGTTGTCGACTCCGTTGCATCGATTCGCGTGCACATGCCGTTTGAACACCTGGATGTCGTGCACGGTATGCGCGAGCATCATGACACCGCGGGGAGAAAACATGACGTTGTAGTTGAGCGCCTGCGAGAGGCCCTCCCACAGCTTCACCGAGTGGTCGTAGAGAGCGGCGCTTTCATTGAACAGATAGTTCGAGCGGATGATGGTGGTGTTGCGCCCGGTGTTGCCGCCGCCGATCCAGCCCTTCTCCAGCACCGCGACATTCGTCAAACCATGTTCCTTGGCCAGATAGTACGCCGCTCCGAGACCATGGCCCCCGCCGCCCACGACAATGGCATCGTAGCGTGACTTCGGCTCCGGCTTGCGCCACTGGCTCTGCCAGCCCTGATGCCGCGAGAGCCCGCGCCAGATCAGCGACAGTCCCGAGAATGATTGCCTGCCCATCCCCCTTAGGACCTCAAATCCTTGTTCTCGGGATCATAGGGTGAATCGACCAGCACCGTCGCACGCTTGCGTTCGCCCAAGATCTCGATCTGGATCTCACGCCCCACCGCCGCGAAGTCGGGCTTGACGTAGCCCAATCCCAAGCTCTTGCGCAGGGTGTGCCCGTAGTAGCCGGCGGTGGCGCGGCCGATGATGGCGCCCTTGTCGTCGAACAGCGGCTCATTGCCCAGCGGATCGGCGTCCGTCACGCCGTGAACCTCGAAGGTGATGAAGCGGTGCGGGATTCCCGACTTGAGCTGCTTCTCCAGCGCTTCCTTGCCGATGAAAGGACCCTTGGTCAAGCGCACGAAGCGGTCGAGCCCCGCCTCGTAGGGCGTGTAGTCGGGGGTCAGGTCGCTGCCCCACATGCGGTAGGATTTTTCGAGCCGCAGCGATTCCATGGCGCGCATGCCGGCCATGCCGACGTTGAATTCGGCGCCGACGGCGAAGATCGAGTCGAACAGGTGATGCGCATACTCGATCGGGAAGTGCAGTTCCCACCCCAAGGCGCCGACGAAATTCACCCTCAGCAGGTACACGTCGGTGGCGAGCCCGACTTCGCAGACTTGCGCGGTCAGCCAGGGAAATGCCGCGTTGTCCAAGGGCGCCTCGACGAGCTTGGCCAGCAAGTCGCGCGAACGCGGTCCGGCGACGACGAAACATCCGCGGCTGGTGGTGATGTTTCTCAAAACGACGCTGCCGTCCTGCGGCAGCATCTGCTGCAAGTAGTCGCTGTCGTAGCGCTCGGCGGCGCCCGCGCTGACCACATAGAAGTGCTGCTCGGCGATCTTCGTGATGGTGAACTCCGAACGAATGCCGCCGCGGCGAGTGAGCGCGTGGCTGAGCGCCATCCGGCCGATCTTGGCCGGCACCTTGTTGGCCACCAAGCCGTCGAGCCAGGCTTCGGCGCCCGGCCCGGTCACTTCGTGCTTGGTGAAGGGCGAAAGATCGATGACCCCCACGTGCTCGCGCAGACGCCGCACCTCATTGCCCACGTGCTCGAAGTAATTGGAGCGGCGGAAGCTCCATTGGTCCTTGGGTGGAACTCCCGGCGGTGCGAACCAATTGGCGCGCTCCCACCCATAGCGCTGGCCGAATACGGCACCCATGCGGGCGAGCTTGTCGTAGACCGGACTGGTCTTCGCCGGGCGCGCATCGGCACGTTCCTCGTCGGGATAGTGAATGACGAAGACGTTGCGATAGGTCTCTTCGTTCTTCTGCACCACATAGCGCTTGCCGGTGTAGGGACCGTAGCGGCGCGGGTCGACCGCCATCATGTCGATGCCGGGCTCGCCCTCGGTGATCCACTCGGCCAACTGCCAGCCGGAACCGCCGGCGGCGGTGATGCCGAAGCTGTGGCCCTCATTGAGCCAGAGGTTGCGCACTCCCCAGGCGGGGCCGATCATGGGACTGCCATCCGGGGTGTACGCGATGGGCCCGTTGACGATGTCCTTGATGCCGCAGTTGGCGAGCGACGGCACGCGCCGCTGCGCGGCCTCGACATGCGGCAGCAGCCGCTCGAGGTCACCCTCGAACAGGCTCTTGCCGAACCATTCGGGTACGCCGTCGGCAAATCGCGCCGGCGCGCCCGCTTCGTAAGGGCCCAATATCCAGCCCATGCGCTCTTCGCGCAAATAGTAGGACTGGTCCGACTCGCGCAACACCGCGAGTTCGCGGCCGCCGCCTTGACGGTAGGTTTTCAATTCCGGCGATTCGTCGTACACGATGTACTGGTGTTCGACCGGAATGGAGGGCACGTTGAGCCCGAACATGCGTCCGGTCTGGCGCGCGTAGTTGCCGGTGGCGCAGACCACATGCTCGGCGACGATGTCGCCCTTGCTGGTGGTCAGTTGCCATTCTCCCGACGCCGTGCGCTTCACCGCCGTGACCTCGCACTGCTCCTGAATCTCCGCCCCTCGGCTGCGAGCTCCTTTGCGCAGCGCCATGGTGAGGTCCGCCGGTGCGATGTGACCGTCATCCGGATGATAGAGCGCGCCGACGATCTTCGGCGTGCCGGCCCCATCCCCCAGTTCGACCAAGGGCCATAGCTCGCGCACCTGGGCCGGGCCGATCACTTGAAAAGGCACGCCGATGGTGTTCGCGGTGCCGCAATACTTCTGATATTCATCCATACGATCCCGGCAGGTCGCCAGCCGCAAGTTGCCGGTGACGTGAAAGCTCACGTCCTGTCCGGTTTCAGCGGGCAGCCGTTTGTACAGGTCCACGGAATACTTGTGGAGCTGGCCGACCGTGTAGCTCATGTTGAACAAGGGGAGGAGGCCGGCGGCGTGCCAGGTCGATCCCGCGGTCAGTTCGGCGCGCTCCAGCAGCACTGCATCCGTCCAGCCTTTGACAGCCAAATGGTAAAGCGTGCTGACGCCTACCACACCGCCGCCGATGACGACGACGCGGGCGTGACTTTTCATTTGAGATCTCCCCGACGTAATTGAATGCCAGTGTAACCACCGGGCCGCCAAACAAGACGCCAATTGCGACAATCCCTTATGGAAATGCGTCAGGCCCGCGGGAAATCATCGGCGCACGCGCCCGAGGCGGACCCTAATCGCTATCTGGAAAACGACCAAGCATGTCGGAAAAGGACAAGGAGGGTCTGCGGATGGCATAATCGGAGCGCCCGGATCATCATGATTTTGTCCGCCGGAGGCATCTTGGAATCGCCCGCCGTACTGCGCAAATGCAGGTATGCATTTCTAACCCTGCCGAACTATTCGTTGATCGCGGTGGCCAATGCACTCGAGCCGCTGCGCATGGCCAATCGACTGGTCGGCAACGAGGTCTACGAATGGTCGGTCATCAGCGCCGACGGGCGCGCGGCGGATGCCAGCAGCGGACTCTCGCTGTCGCCGACCGGCACTCTGGATAAATTGGGCCCGGTCGACATCCTTTTCGTCTGCGGCGGCATCAACGTTCGCGAAGCCGTCTCGCCGGGCCTGCTCACGGCACTGCGCCGGCTGGCCGATAGACGAGTGCCGCTGGGCGCCCTGTGTACCGGTGGCTATGCACTGGCGCGAGCGGGCCTGCTCGACAATTTCAGCGCGACCATTCATTGGGAAAATCTCTCGGCGCTGCGCGAGGAATTTCCCAGGGTGCGCATCAGCGATCAACTGTTCACCATCGATCGGGACCGCTTCACCTGTTCCGGCGGCACGGCGCCGCTCGACCTGATGTTGAACCTCATCCAGATGAAGCTGGGTTCGAAGATCTCGCAGCTGGTCTCCGAGCAATTCATCGTCGACCGCGTCCGCAAGGACACGGATCGCCAGTACATTCCTCTGCGCGCGCAGGTGGGTGTGTCGCATCGCGGCTTGATCCGCGTCGCGCAGCTCATGGAGGAGAACATCGAGAAGCCGCTGTCCTTGGAGAAGATCGCGCAGTCGACGGGGCTGTCGCGGCGGCAGATCGAGCGCCTGTTCAAGCGGGACTTGAACTGCGTGCCCAAGCACTACTACCTGGAGATGCGGCTGCGGCGCGCGCGCGAGCTCTTGCTGCAAACCGCCATGCCCATCATGGATATCACGACGGCGTGTGGATTTCAGTCGCCGCCGCACTTCTCCAAGTGCTACCGCATGCAATTCGGCTATCCGCCGAGCGCTGAACGGAAGATCATGGTCAAGCGCGCCTAGTCATGGAAACCGCAGCGCAGGCCGAACGGCGCGCCGCCTATGCGCAGGCGCTCGCCAATCTGCGGGCCGGCCGTGCCCAAACCGCGGAACGCCAGCTGCGCGCCATCCAGGCCGAGGCCCCCGGCGAAGTCAACAGCCTGCGGCTGCTCGGAGTGGCATTGCTCGACCAGGACAAGGTGGCGCCCGCGATCGAGGCTCTCGAACGCACCGCTCTCGCAGCGCCGGGGTTCTGGCCGGGTCGCACCGATCTGGCGCGTGCCTACCGCCGGGGCGGCCGGTTGCAGGAGGCCCGCGAAGAGCTGCGCCGGGCGGTGGAGGCCGTGCCGGGTCTCGAGGCCGCCTGGCTGGCCTACGGCGACGTGCTGGTCGATCTAGAGAAGTATCCCGACGCGAAGTTCGCGTATGAGCACGCGCGGCGCGCCGATGCACATTGCCGGCGCATCGAGCAGGCAACCGCGGCGCTCGTGGCCGAGGACCGCAAGACAGCCGAGCTCATTTTTCGGGACATTCTGCAGACCGATGCCACTCATGTGGCGGCACTGTGCGGCCTCGCCGCCGTTTCGCTCGCCGCGAGCCGCCCCGGCGATGCGGAGCGCCTGCTGCGCCATGCGCTCAAGCAGTCAGCCCATCTGCCGCTCGCCTGGCGCGGGCTGTGCCAGGCGCTGGCCGATCTGGGACGCTTTCCCGAGGCCGAAGCGGCGGTTCGCCGCCTGCTCAAGATCGAGCCGGAAAATCCGAAAAACTGGGTCCTGCTCGGCAATGTATGCACCCGGATGATGCGCCAGCCGGAGGCTTTGTTGGCCTTCGAAGAAGCGGCACGCCTCAACCCCGGCGAGGTGCGGCTGCGACTGTCGATCGGTCATCTGCACAAAACGCTGGGTCAGCGCCGCGAGTGCGAAGCGGCCTACAAAGCCTGCCTCGGATTCGATCCGAATTTCGGCGAGGTGTACTGGAGCCTCGCCGACTTGAAGACCTATGTGTTCGAGGACGCCGAGATCGGCGCCATGCAAACGCTGCTGAGCCAGGACAGTGGCGACGCCAACCAGGCCTTTCTGCACTTTGCGCTCGGGCGCGCCTTCGAGCAGCGCAACAACTACGCGGCGGCATTCGACCATTACGCGGACGGCAACCGGCGCCGCCGCAAGAGCGTCGCCTTCGACATCAAGGTATTCGAGGACAAGACCCGGCGCGTGCGCGAGCACTTCGATGCCGCGTACTTCCAGAACCGCGCCGGCGCAGGCTTCGACGATCCCGCCCCCATCTTCGTGGTCGGGTTGCCCCGATCCGGCTCGACTCTGGTCGAGCAGATTCTCGCCAGCCATTCGCAAATCGAAGGCACCTTCGAATTGCCGAATGTGCTGACCGTCGTGCGCGAGTTCGATCATGCGAATCCGCAGCACGATGCATACCCGGAAAGCGTCGGCAGCGTGCCGCCGGCGCAATTCGCGCAGCTCGGCCGCCGCTACATCGGGGAGACGGCGCCGCTGCGCAGCGGGCGGGCCCACTTCATCGACAAGATGCCCAACAACTTCAGCCACGTGGGCCTCATTCACAGCATGCTGCCGCATGCCCGCATCATCGACGTGCGCCGCCATCCGATGGACTCCTGCTTCAGCACCTTCAAGCAGCACTTCGCCGAGGGGCAGTCCTTCAGCTATGACCTGGACGATTTGGGGCGCTACTTTCGCTGTTACTTGAGCCTCATGGACCATTGGGACACGGTGTTGCCCGGCAAGGTGCTGCATCTGCAGTACGAGCACCTGGTGCGCGATCCGCAGATGCACATCCGCGGCCTCCTGGCCCATTGCGGGCTGAACTTCGAGCCCGCCTGCCTCTCCTTCCATGAAACCAAGCGCCCCGTCCGCACCGCGAGCGCCGAGCAGGTGCGCCAGCCCCTGTACGCGTCGGGGATCGGCTACTGGAAGCATTTTTCGGCCCAGCTCGAACCGCTGCGCCGTGCTCTGGGCGACAGCATGGAGCGCTTCACGGACATTACTTAAGCCCGGCGGCGGCCCGGCCTGTTGAACGCTCGATCAGCTCCGGCGGTTAGTCATTGACAGGCCACACCTTCGCAAGACATGATCCCCGCGGAGAGGGCATGCGCGCGCGTGCCGCGAGAATTCGACAAAATAGGGGATAGCAATGCGCACAATCGCAGCGCGTTCGGCGGCCAAGAAGTCACGGCCGGCACCGACGGCCTTGCCGCACGGTATACGCACGAAGCTCAGCTTCGCCATCGCGGCGGCCCTGTCTGGCAGCGCGGCCATGCACATGGCGCCGGCCTGGGCGGCGGAAGCTTCTTCGGACAACATGCTCGAGGAAGTCATCGTCACCGCCCGCAAGCGCTCGGAAAATCTGCAGGACGTGCCGATCAGCATCGATGTATTCACCAGCAAAGATCTGCAGAATCTGGCCATCTCGCAATTTGAGGACTACGCCACCAAAACACCTTCCATTTCCTTCGTCAGCGCCGGCCCGGGCACGCAAACCTTCGTCATGCGCGGCGTCTCGGACGGCAGCAACCCGAATTACTCGAACACCGCCACGACCGCCTTCTTGATTGACGACATGTCGATGAATTACTACGGCACGACGCCCGATTTGCACTTCTACGATATGGAGCGCATCGAGGTGCTGAACGGCCCGCAGGGAACCACGTTCGGCGCGAGCGCCATGGCGGGCGCCCTGCGCTTCATCACCAACAAGCCCGACCCCACGGCGTTCAGCGCCGGCATCGACCTCGACGGCGGCAAGATCGACGGCGGCACGCACAACGGCACGGTCGAGGGTTTCGTCAATATTCCTCTCGTCGACGGTTGGACGGCGCTGCGCATCTCCGCCTTCAACGAGTACCAGGGGGGATTCATCAACAATGCGTTGACCACCCGCACCTGGGTCAACGGGACGGTTTCGAACAATTCGGCATGGGCGGGCAACGACTACAACGTGGAGAAGGTCGAGGGCGGCCGCATCGCCCTCGGACAGAAATTCTCCGACGCCTGGAAAGCCACGCTGACCTACAGCTATCAGCGCCAGCTCACCCACGGTGCGTGGGACGAGGATCCGACCATCGGCGGCGCCAAGGATTATCAGGGCAACTTGGTGGACGGCCCCGCGCGCCCGCTTCCCGCGAACACCGTGGTGAGGTTCGGGCCGGAGTTCAAGCAGTACTACACCAAGACGCTGGATTTCCATCTGGACGGCGATGTCGGCATCGGCGATCTGGTCTACGCCAGCACCTACTGGGCGCAGGACGATCGCTGGGTGAACGAGTATTCGGAATACATGCAGTACTTGAACCAGTACGCGAACCCGCCGGATACGTATTTCAATGCCAGCACGCAGCAGGCATACACCTGCCTCACCGATCCTTTCAATGGCTCCGGCTTCAGCGGCTGCAGTCCGCCGACTCAGTACTACGATTACGACCAGCATATCGATCGATGGTCGAACGAATTGCGCCTGCAATCCAAGGATGGCGGCTGGTTCCACTGGCTGGGAGGCGTTTACTGGGAAAAGACGCGCGACCTCATCACCAACATCTATCACATGCCGGGCCTGCAGACCGGGGGCCAGGCATGGGCGGCTGAGACGGCCTATTACTACAATTCGGGGGCGGTGCCGCCGTCGCCCGACGATTGGTACAGTTATGTATCGCGCTCCGACTATCTGCAGACCACCGAGTTCGCCAATGTGGTCTTCGACATCACGCCCAAGTTGCACCTGGAGGCGGGTACGGTGCATTTTCACTCCAATTTTTCCACCTCCACCTACGGCGGGTTCTGGTACCAACCTCAGTCCCCGAGCACCTACGGGGGCGGCTCCCACAAGTGGGACAGCAAGCTGGGCTTGAGCTACAACGTCTTCGACAGCAACGCCTCGCAGAGCCTGCTGGTTTATGCCGATGCGGCGCAGGGCTTCAGGGACGGCGGCGTCAACGGCGGGCTGCCGAGCGGCTGTACGGCCAACGGGGTACCGGCGCAGTTCACCCCCGACACACTGACCAACTACGAGCTCGGATGGAAATCCACCATGCTCGACAAGCATCTGCTGTGGAACGGCGCCGTGTACTACATGCCGTGGAAGAATCTGCAGACCTTGGTGTTCGATCCCAACATCTGCCCCTCGAGCAGTTTCAACGCCAATGTGGGCGATGCCCGGGTGTATGGCATGGAGTCGAACGTCAAGTACCAGGCAAACGCGCGCCTGAGCATGGAGTTTTCGGCCAGCTACAACGACGCGCGCGTCCAGACCAACAACTTCAACAATGCGAGCTTCGCCGTGTCGCCCGGCGAACGGCTGCCCTACGATCCCTACTTCAGCTGGAGCGGCAACGCTCGTTACGAGGCGCCCATCAAGGACGCTCTGCACGCATACGCTCAATTCGATATCGCGCACAAGGGCGACATGTGGAACGACTTGCAGACCTCGGGCAGCAATGGGCTGCCGCGCGTCCTGCAGCCTGGCTATTCAGTCAGCAACATTCGTGTCGGATTCAACCAGGTCGACTCGCATTGGCTGACCGAGTTCTACATCGCCAACTTGACCAACAAGAACGCGGTCATCTACACCAACGAGGGTAACTTCGACCTGCGCCAGACCCGCAACGAGCCGCGTGTGATCGGGCTGCGCCTGAGCTACCGCTGGGGCAAGGGAGGCGCAGGAGGAGACTGAACTTCCTGCGGCAGCAAATTTGATGATCCGGTTTGCCCTGGCGTTTTGCCTGACGGTTTGCGCGGCGCAGGTGATTGCCTCGGACGCGCCGGCGCACCGGTTGCTGGCGCCCGACGATCTCTACCGCGTGGCAGACGTCGGCGACCCTCAGGTGTCCCCCGACGGCCTGTGGGTGGCATACGTCGTCACCCTGAACGATCGAGAATCCGACGAGGCACGTAGTGCCATTTGGATGGTGAGCTGGGACGGGATCCAGCGCCTGGCTCTCACGGCGGCCGCCGAGGGCACATCCAAACCGCGCTGGAGCCCGGATGGCCGCTATCTCTCTTTCCTGTCGACGCCGGCAGGCTCCGAGAAGCCGCAGCTCATGCTGCTCGATCGCCGTGGCGGCGATGCCCGTGCACTGACCAAGGTCACAGGCGACATCGGCGAGTACGCCTGGGCGCCGGACGGCAAGCGTCTGGTGTTTGCCATGGTGCTGGGCGAGGCGGGCACTGCGCCCAAGCCGATCGTCATCGAGGCGCTGCACTTCAAGCAGGACGAGGTCGGGTACTTGGGCGTCGGCAGCGCGCGGCATTTGTACCTGTGCGATATCGGCGAAAAGTGCGCGTATCCCCTGACCGCCGATCCGCAGTTCAACGAGGATCTGCCGAGCTGGTCGCCGAGCGGCCGGCAGATCGCATTCATCAGGACGCATGAACAGGGTGCGGATATTGACGGGCGCGAGGACATCGATGTGATCGAGCCCGTTGCCGGCGCGACTCCGCGGCGCATCGTGCGCGCCCTTGCACCGAACAATCAGCAGCTCGAGTGGAGTCCGGACGGCACGCTGCTCGCCTATCTGCAGGGCCTGGAACCGAAGTTCAATGCCTACATGCAGGATCGTTTGGCGGTGGTGGCGCCGGCGGGAGGGTCGCCCCGTCCCCTGACCGACGGGCTCGATCGTGCGGTGATGTCATACGCGTTCGCCGCGGATTCGGGGTCCGTGGTCATCGCGGTGGAAGACGACGGCGCCGTTTACCCGGCACGGATCGATCTGGCGAGCGGTTCCATCGTCCGCCAGTACCCTGCCGCGCCCTCGGTGATCTCCGCGATCTCCTCGGGGGGCGGCCACATGGCGCTGATCGAGTCGAGCGACGGCGCGCTCGCCGAAGTGTCTGCGCTCGAGGCGGGCAAGCTGCGCAGGCTCACGACGCACAATGAGCCGCTGCTCGGGGAGTTGCAGCTCGGCGGCGTGGAGGAGCTTCGATTCAAGAGCCGGGACGGCGCAGAAATCCATGGGCTCCTGGTCAAACCGCCGTCGTACGTGCCCGGGCGCAGGTATCCGACGATGCTGTGGATCCACGGTGGACCCAATGGGCAGGATGAGCACTCCCTGGTCTTGGACGGCTATCAATTCGAGCCGCAGATGTTCGCGGCCAAGGGATTCGTCGTCCTGCGAGTCAATTATCGCGGCGGCAGCGGCCGCGGCTTGGCTTTCGCCAAGGCAATTTTCGCCGACTGGGGGCACAAGGAAGTCGAGGACTTGCTGGCCGGCATCGACACCCTCGTTGCCCGCGGCATCGCGGACCCCGATCGTCTCGCGGTCGGCGGCTGGAGCTATGGCGGCATCCTCACCGATTACACCATCGCGAGCGATGCTCGATTCAAGGCCGCCATCAGCGGCGCCGGCAGCGCCAATCAGTTGGCAACCTACGGCAGCGACGAGTACGTGCTCCAATACAACAATGAGTTGGGCCCGCCGTGGCGCAATACGGCGCTGTGGCTCAAGGTGTCGTATCCCTACTTTCATGCAGACCGAATTCACACACCCACCCTGTTTCTCGGCGGCGAAAAGGACTTCAACGTGCCGATCAACGGGGGTGAGCAGATGTATCAGGCGCTGCGCACGCTGGGAGTGCCCGCACAACTCGTCGTTTATCCGGGGCAGCATCATGTCTTCACCCGGCCGAGCTTTGTCGTCGATCTTGCCCGGCGTATGTCGGACTGGCTCGATCGCTATGTCACCGGCGGGAAATGAGTCGCACGGCCGACCTCGCCGATAGCGGGGTCCTCTCATTTTCCGTGCAATAACATACGGTAATGGGAGGGTATATTTCCCGGGCGCCACGAGAACGCGCTGAGGAATGTTCGGCCCGTCCCCGGAGTCCGGAATGGCTCACCTAGTTTAAACTAAGCGCGAGACGCCGCCGAGGATCGTCCGTTATCTGCGCTCGTCCAAGGCGGCGCCACGCTGCGGCGCTCCGATGTGGCGGATTTCACCGGAGCGGTCGTTCCGGACGGCTCTCCGAAGTGGTAACGCGCCATCAGCAGGCCAAGATTGGACGCCTGCGCGGTGAGCGCCTGCGCTGCTGCAGAAGCCTCCTCGACGAGCGCGGCGTTTTGTTGGGTGGCCGAGTCCATGGACGCGACTGCTCTATTGACCTGTTCAATGCCTGATGCTTGTTCGTGGCTCGAAGCCGCGATGTCGGCAATGACATCCGTGACTTTTTTGACTTCCGCGACGATATCTTGGAGAACCTTGCCTGAAGCGCCCACCAGCTGTGTGCCGTCGTCGAGTTTGGCCACCGAATCCTGAATCAAACCTTTGATTTCCTTCGCCGCCGCGGCGCTGCGGGATGCGAGATTCCGCACTTCGGAAGCAACCACCGCAAAACCGCGGCCTTGCTCACCGGCGCGAGCGGCTTCAACGGCGGCATTGAGCGCCAATAAGTTCGTCTGGAAGGCGATATCGTCGATAACCCCGACGATGTCAGCGATTTTTCTCGACGAAGCGTTGATCTCGCGCATGGCGATGACCGCCGACTGAACCACGGCACTGCCGCGATCGGCCTGGTCGCGTGCAGCAAGCGCCAACTGGCTGGCCTGTGCCGCATTGTGTGCATTGCTTTTGACGGTCGCGGTCATCTGCTCCATGGAAGAAGCGGTCTCTTCGAGACTACCTGCCTGTTTCTCGGTTCGGTGGCTGAGGTCCGCGTTGCCGCGTGACAGTTCATCCGCCCCCGATCCCACCTCTGCCGCAGCCTTGGATACAGTCCGTAATGCGTCGGCCATGTTGCCGACGAGGCGGTTCATGCTGTCCGCAAGCGACTTGAAGAATCCTTCCTTCCCAGCTACCCGAATCCGTACTGTCAGATTTCCCTCCAGTGCCTGGTCGACAGTGCGCTGCACCTCCTCTTCTATCGCGACTTCCTGAGTCCGGTCGAACCATTGCAGGATCGTGCTCACCCGCTTGCCGTCGCCATCGAACACAGGGTTCGCGACGATGCGCAGGCTGCTGTCGCCCGCCTTGAAGTCCGCAGTATGCGCCACAGTCAGGGCGGCCAGCGAACCGTTCTCGAAGGCTGGCACCTGGAACATCTGGAGAGGGTTGCCGAGGACCCTCTCCGAAT
>JBARBX010000056.1:0-6211 GCA_049793535.1 Steroidobacteraceae bacterium
TTAACGCGGTCGAAGCGACCGCGTCCGACATTGGGTTTGGAGACTCGGTCCGACATTGGTCCTAAATAACTGGTGGGGACGCCAACGTTCTGGCGACCTCCACCCGCGAGTAGCACTCGATTTGGTCGCCTTCCTGCACGTCGTTGTAGTTCTTCACGCCGATGCCGCATTCGGTCCCGGCGCGCACTTCGTTGACGTCGTCCTTGAAGCGCTTCAAGGATTCCAACGCGCCCTCGAAAATGACGACGTTGTTGCGCAGGACGCGAATCGGAAAGTTGCGGCGCACGTAACCGTCGATCACCATGCAGCCGGCTACGGTTCCGAACTTGCTCGAGCGGAAAACGCTGCGCACCGTGGCGAGACCCACGATGGCCTCCTTGACCTCGGGCGACAGCATGCCGGTGAGCACCGCTTTGATGTCGTCGATGGCCTCGTAGATGATGCTGTAGTAGCGCACGTCGACGCCGTGCTCCTTGATGGCTGCGCGGGCCGCGGCGTCACCACGGACGTTGAAGGCGATGATGCGCGCCTTGGAAGCCGCCGCCAGCGTGACGTCGGATTCGGTCAAGCCCCCGACCCCGGAGGCCACGATATTCACGCCGACCTCGGGAGTCGACAGGCCGTTCAGCGTATCGCGCAGCGCTTCGACGCTGCCTTGCACATCGGCCTTGACCAACAATTGCACCAAATCGGCCTTGCTCTCGCCCATGGTCGAGAACACGTCCTGCATGTTCGCGCTCTTCTGCGCGAGCTTGACGTCCCGCGACTTCGACTGCCGGTGCATGGCGACTTCGCGCGCCTTGCGCTCGCTCTCGACCACCAGCAACTCATCCCCGGCATTCGGCGCGCCTGACAGGCCGAGCACCACCACCGGAATCGAGGGTCCCGCGGCATCGACGGGCTGCCCCGCCTCGTCGAACAACGCGCGCACGCGGCCGAATTCCTGGCCGATGAGCAAGGGATCGCCCAGCTTGAGCGTGCCGCGCAGCACGAGCACCGTCGCGACCGCGCCGCGGCCCTTCTCGAGGCTCGACTCGATCACATAGCCCGCGGCGAGCCCCGTGGTCGGCGCCTTCAACTCGAGAACTTCGGCCTGCAACAAAATGCTGTCGATCAACTGATCCACGCCCTGCCCGGTGCGCGCCGAAACGGGTACGAAAATATTCTCGCCGCCCCATTCCTCGGGGATCACACCGTGCTTCGTGAGTTCCTGCTTGACCTTCTCCGCATCCGCCTCGGGCTTGTCCATCTTGTTGAGCGCCACGACGATGGGCACTTTGGCCGCCTGCGCGTGCTGGATGGCTTCGATGGTCTGCGGCATCACGCCGTCGTCGGCGCCGACCACCAGAATGACGATGTCGGTGACCTGCGCGCCGCGCGCGCGCATGGACGTGAAGGCCGCGTGACCGGGAGTGTCCAGAAAGGTCACCATGCCCTTGGCGGTTTCCACATGGTAGGCGCCGATGTGCTGAGTGATGCCTCCCGCCTCGCCCGCCGCCACCTTGGTGCGCCGTATGTAGTCGAGCAATGAGGTCTTACCGTGGTCGACGTGTCCCATCACCGTCACCACCGGCGGACGCGGCAGCACCTCGAGGGAGGAGTCGGCCTCGCCTTGCAGGTCGTCCTCGATGATGTTTTCCTTGCGCAGCACCGCGGTGTGGCCCATTTCCTCGACCACGAGCACGGCGGTATCCTGTTCGATCATCTGGTTGATCGTGGCCATCACGCCCATGTTCATCATGACTTTGATGACTTCGGTGGCTTTGACGGCCATCTTTTGCGCGAGCTCGCCGACCGTCATGGCCTCGCCGATCGCCACCTCGCGCACCACGCGCGCGGTCGGCATTTCGAATCCATGCTTGGCATCGGACTCGCCGCCGACGGAGCGCCGGCGCCCGTCCCTTGATTTCTTTTTCTTGTGGCGCGAGCTCACGTCGCCGACGATGTGCAGTTCCTGCCGCCCGTAGCGCGTTGCCTTGTCGTCCACCGCCTCGCGAACCGCCTTGCCGGGCTTGGCCGCCGCGGCCTTGCGTTCGCGCTCCGCGGTCTCGCGCGCCAGAACTTCGGCCTGGCGGCGCGCCTCCTCCTCCGCCGTCCGCTTGCGATTTTCCTCGTCGCTGCGCCGCCGGCTCTCTTCTTCGAGACGCTCGCGGTCCAGGCGCTCCTTCTCGAGGCGCTCATGCTCCGCGCGCTCGAGCGCGGCCTTGGCTTGCTCCTCGCTTTCGCGTTGCCGCTCGATCTCTTCCTGCTGATGGCGCGCCTGGTCCTCGAGCACCTCGCGCTTGACATAGGTGCGCTTGCTGCGGACCTCGACGTTGACGGTGCGTGCACGCCCCTGAGGACTCGCGAGCTTCAGCTCCGATTGCGACTTGCGCCGCAGGGTGATCTTGCGCGGCGCCGCGTCGACCTGCAGATCGTCGTGACCGTGGCTGCGTCGCAGATGCGTCAGCAATTCGTGCTTCGCGTCTTCGCTGATCATGTCCTCCGCGCTGCCGACCTTGATCCCGGCCTGATCGAGCTGCTGCAGCAGCCGGTCGACCGGGACCTTCAGCACCTCGGCGAATTGAGCGACGGTAACATCTGCCATACTAGCTCCTAAACCTTAGCTTCTTCCGCGAACCAGTGCTTGCGGGCGTCCATGATCAATTCGGCGGCCTTTTTCTCGTCGAGGCTTCCCATTTCCACCAGCTCGTCGACGGCAAGGTCCGCCAGATCGTCGCGGGTTCGGACGCCCTTGCGCGCCAGGGCCTTGGCCAGGTTCTCGCCGGCGATTTCGACCAGATCCGCGGCCGGCTCCGCCCCATCCACCGATTCCTCGCTGGCGATGGCCTGAGTCAGGAGGACGTCGCGCGCGCGGGTGCGCAATTCCTTGACGATTTCCTCGTCGAACTCTTCGATGCCGTTCAACTCGCTCGCGGGCACGTAGGCGATCTCTTCGATGGTCGAGAAGCCCTCCTGCACGAGGATGCTCGCGACGTCGGCGTCGACGTCGAGCTGCTTCATGAAGGTCTCGCGCAGCGCCAGGGACTCGGACTCGCTCTTCGCCTCGGCCTGCGATTCGCTCATGACGTTCAATTCCCAGCCCGTCAGCTCGCTTGCCAAGCGGATGTTCTGGCCGCCCCTGCCGATGGCCTGGGAGAGTTTGTCCTCGGATACCGCGATGTCCATCGAATGCGAATCCTCGTCCACCACGATCGAGGTGACTTCCGCGGGCGCCATCGCGTTGATGACGAACTGCGCGTTGTTGTCGTCGAAGGGAATGATGTCCACCCGCTCGCCGGCGATCTCGTTGGAAACCGCCTGTACCCGCGAACCGCGCATGCCGACGCACGCGCCCACCGGGTCGACGCGCGGATCGTTGCTGCGCACGGCGATCTTCGCGCGCACGCCGGGATCGCGTGCGGCCGCCAGGATGTTGATGAGGCCCTGGCCCACTTCCGGCACCTCGAGTTTGAACAGCTCGATCAGGAACTCCGGGGCGGTGCGCGACAAGAAGAGCTGCGGGCCGCGCGGTTCCGTGCGCACCTCCTTCAGATACGCCTTGATGCGGTCCTGGGAGCGCACCGGCTCGCGCGGGATCATCTCCTCGCGGACGATGAACCCTTCCGCATTCGCACCGAGATCCACATAGACGCCGTTGCGGTCGACGCGCTTGACGATGCCGCTGACCAGGGTGCCCGCCCTGTCCTTGTAGGCGTCGACGACCTGGGCGCGCTCGGCCTCGCGTACCTTCTGTACGATGACCTGCTTGGCGGTCTGGGCGAGGATGCGGCCGAAGGGCACCGATTCCATCGGCTCCTCCACATAACCGCCCGGCTCCACATCCTTGTCGATGTCGCGCGCGTCGTCCAAGCGCAGCTCGCGCTCGGGCACCTCGAGTTCGGTGGACTCGTCGGCGAACACCTTCCAGCGGCGGAAGGTGTCGTAGGCGCCGGTCTTGCGGTTGATGGCAACCCGCACATCCAGCTCTTCGCCGTGTTTCTTGCGGGTCGCGGACGCAAGCGCGGCTTCGAGCGCGTCGAAAATGATTTCCTTGTCAACACCCTTCTCGTTCGAGACGGCGTCTACCGCCATCAAGATTTCTTTGTTCATGGTCTTTCGGACTCCTCGTCACACCGGCCGCAATCTCGCCTTCAGAATTCTCTCGAGCGGCAGGCTATGCGCCTTGCCGTCGACCTCCACTACAATCGTATCGCCCTCGACCGACTTCAATACCCCGACAAAACGCCGCCGACCGTCCAGGGCCACCTTCAATTCGGCGAAAATGCGCTCCCCGACGAACCGCTCAAAATGCGCCCGGACCCGCAAGATCCGATCGAATCCCGGCGAAGAGACTTCCAGCGTGTAGTGGCCCTTGATCGGATCCTCGGTCTCGAGCACCTGGCTCACCGCGTGACTCACGCGGGCGCAATCATCGACCGTGATCCCGGCGCCGGTATCGCCGGCGCGGCGATCGATGAATATCCGCAGAACACCGCCCCTGCCCTCGCGCGCAAACTCGACGTCGACCAATTCATAGTCCAACGCCTCGATAGGCGGCTCCAGCAGGCGCATCAAGGCGTCACGCATTCGAAATTCCCAATCTCAAACAAAAAAGGGGACCATCGGCCCCCTCTTCAATCGACGCGACGCCCCAGCCGGGGTCGTCAGCACTCCGGCGCAGGCCCGATTTTCCGGTCTCCGCCGAGGGCCGCGATTATAGGCAAAGCCACTTAAGGCGTAAACCCTGATCGCTCGGACCGTTCCCGCAAAACGACTGGGGCCGCATCGCTGCGGCCCCAGTACTCACTCGATGCTAAGCGATTTACCAGCGCTTCGGACCGCGGGATCCACCGCCGCCGCCGCCGCCACCACCGCCACCGGTGCGCTCCTGAGCCTCGTTCACCTTCAGCGCTCGCCCGTCGACATCGTGGCCATTCAAGGCCTGCATGGCACGCGCAGCATCCGCGCTGGCCATTTCAACGAAGCCGAAGCCGCGGGGCCGACCGGTGTCGCGATCATTGATCAGCGCCACCGACTGTACGGCGCCATGCTTTTCGAACAGCGCGCGTACCGCGGACTCGTCCATTGAGAACGGGAGATTGCCAACATACATTTTCGTCATGTGAAGAATACCTACTAAAAAGAAGCTATCGGCCGGTCACGCGTGCGTTGCGATGCAAGAGCCGTGCGCCTGCCACCTGGATCGAAGAAACCTGCTTTGTGGGTTGTGGCCAAGGTGACGCCGGAGCGGCGCAGTGACCAGAAACGGACCAAGTAGAAATTCACGAACCGGGGCGAATACTACAGCAATTTGCTGATAAGTACGAATATTTCCGCTCCCGCTGTCTGCGCCAGTGTGATCAAATGGAGGTTTGCTGCGATGCAGCAAGCGTGCGCTCACCCTGAAGAGCCGTCCGTCGTGCCTCGGATTATGTTGAATCCACTGGACCCTGGGCCGCGGCGCAACCTGGTAACGGCCGAGCAACGCGGCTATTCTTCCGGCCTGTTCGAGGTTTACCGTGCAAAGCTATGCGGCTAGAACTTTATCTACCCAGGTATTGGGCGACTTGGGCCGGCCTCTGCATACTGCGCGTCGTCGAGCTGCTGCCGTTCCCGGCGCAACGGCGCGTGGGCTCGGCCCTCGGGCTGCTCATCCGCTGCCTGCCGCTCGCCTACGTGCGCATCGCACGCCGCAACATCGAGCTGTGCATGCCGGAACTGTCTGCCAAGGACCGCGCCGACTTGGTGGATCGCCACTGCACTAGCCTGGGGATGGGTCTGTGCGAAACCGCGAATACCTGGTGGAGCAGCGACCGTCGGGTGCATGCGCTCGCCCAGGTGCAGGGTCTCGAGAATCTGCAGGCGGCGCTCGCCAAGGGCCGCGGCGCCATCATGATCGGCGGGCATTTTACCACCATCGAAATCGCCACCCGCATCCTGGGCACCGTGGTGCCGCTCAACGTGCTGTATCGCCCGACGAAGAACGCCGTGCTGTCGCACATCATGCTCACGAGTTTTCTGCGCCATGGCAAGCCGATCCCCTACGACGACATACGCAGCATGATTCGCGCGCTGAAGAACAACGAGGCCGTGTGGTATGCCCCGGATCAGAGCTACCGCAACAAGGGCGCAGCGATGGTGAATTTTTTCGGGATCCCGGCCGCCACCACCACCGCCACCTCCCGTCTGGCGCGCATTTCCGGCGCCGCAGTCCTGACCTACTTTCCGG
>JBARBX010000057.1:0-5104 GCA_049793535.1 Steroidobacteraceae bacterium
ACATGGTGCTTACGGTCGCCACGGCGCGAGGCGACCTCGTGTTCGTACCCAAAACCGATGCCGAAGGACATGTGGTTTGGGGCTGTACCAACGGCGCCAGGCTCAAGCCCTCCCAGGTGCCTACCTCCTGCCGACTGAAGTAATTCACCTCAGGCAACTTCGAGCATTCCTGACTTCGCATTGGCCTCCAGTCCCTTCGTCTGAAGGGCGGCCAAAACGTCCGACAAATTCAGGGACTCAACATCCAGGCCAAGTGCGAACGCATGCTTCAGGATCGTCAGGTACACGTGGCTTGCAGTCGGAAGCGATCGAACATCGATGGAGCCGAGTGTCTCGTCAATAATCTCTGCTATGCTGATTCGGTTGCTGGTGTATTCCGTAAAAAAAGGCACTTCGGTATCCGATTTTCGCACCGTGAGCACCAAATCCAACGTTGAAACATTCTCGGATCCCGAATTCAAGCCTTTCACGCTCCTCTGGCCTTTATCGAGAATCCCAATATGGACCGGACGACTATCAAAACCAGATACTCTTAGCATTCGCTGCACCATCGACCATACGCGACCGCTACTGTTCCCGAATACTAAGGACAAGTGACGTCCTGGTTTTAGAATTCGGTGCGCCTCGGCAAGCGCTCGACCTAACAGGTCTTCGTATCTCAAAGCAGCGTCTTCGCCCCGTTTGCCATTGGTGTGAATGACCGCCTCTTCGGCGTCGTCAGTTCGCCGGTCGAGCCATGCTTCTTGAAAGAGATTCATGTCGGCGTAGAACAGGTTGCTGCCGAACGGTGGGTCAGTAAAAACATAGTCGACGGAGGCGTCTCTTAGGTGTGTTAATGACGCGGCAGAAGCAATGACGTAGTTTTGTGTTGTAGGAGTCGATGCTTTATTGCTTCGCGCTGCAATTTCGGCGTCCGAACGCCGCGCAGCGTCGACCTTACGATCGAATAGTTCGAAGACGTTCCACTCAAAGTATACAGGCGCAATATAATAATTCTGCGTTGCCGCGTTCAACGGGCGTTGATGGCTCCACTGATATCGCCGGGACGCGCGCGGCAAAATTGCCGTGAAGGCAAATAGCAGCTTCTGACGAATGTCGGTGTCATCGACACTTTGAATCTCGGTCCAGACGTAATACAACGCGAGTGCATTGCGCGCCGAAAAAAACTGCCGGGTGTCATCGAGTCCCCACTTTCCGAGGGCCGAGCGCTTGTACATCTCTCGATCCGCGGTTATGCGAACGTTGGGGACTCGCGATAAATCGGTGCGCTCTTCTGCAACACTGATTCTGCGAAAATCGACCTCCACGACGGGCTGCTCAAGCTGCTTCTTGTCCTCGCCGTCAACAACAACGCGAACTGGTATGTCGCGGATATGCACTGCGCCACGCTTTTGAAACGGCGATTGGCAATGTGGGCACCTCGTCGGTACTGCCCACTCATTGGATGCCATTGCCTCGTAGTAGATGATGTCGGCCGAGCAGGCAGCGCATTGGTACACAAATGACCAAATGGT
This sequence comes from Steroidobacteraceae bacterium, assembly GCA_049793535.1. Taxonomy (GTDB): domain Bacteria; phylum Pseudomonadota; class Gammaproteobacteria; order Steroidobacterales; family Steroidobacteraceae; genus Bog-1198. Next base: position 1,515 of record JBARBX010000057.1, read on the forward strand.
GCGCACGAATTCGACCGATGCGCCGTCGGTGGAGCGTTGAGTCAGGTACAGTTCGCCCAATTGCGTTCGGGCGCCTTGAATAACCTTAGTGGCGAACAGCCGGAAGTCGCTGGACGGAACTTCGGTTAAGTACCCCTGCCCGATATGACGTCCGAGCGCCGAAATGTCGCTTACAGTGGCGGAACGACCGGCAATGCGGGCAGCGATGGCGGTCATGCCCGAACCGGCGAACATGTCGACGACAACCTCGCCGGGCTCCGTAAACGCCGATATGTATGGGGTGATGGCGTCGACCGGCACCTTGGTCAAGTATCCGTGAGCGTTGTAAATCGGGTCGGTTCTGGGAGCAACGATGATGTCGGGTAGTGCAAGATCGCTCAGAAATAGATCACGATTCATGTTGAGGGAGTCTCGCATTTTCATCGCTCTTGGCAACTCCGGGAATACTTTGGCGGTCCTGTCGTTGAAACCACTCGAACCGGCGCAGACTGCTGCTCAAATGCGACAGTCATGTACGCCAGCCGACATACTGGCAACATACACCAATGGGATTCAAAGTCGACTCGAGTTTCTTACGATTTTTGACCATGGGAGCGCTCGCTTCGCAGCGAGTAATGGAGCTAATGGCACGTCATGGTCTGCAACCGATCGAACTAGAACGATATTCGTCATCGAACAAGATATGGACGACAAAGGTAAAGCGCTTGCGCCTGCCCGATCTGCTCTGTGCAAAAACCGGCTTACGCGTCGAGGTACGAGCAAAGAGCGATCTGGCGATACGCATGAGCGATGCGCCCGAAAACGAAGCTAGACGTTGGTTCTCCGGCCTTTTCGACGATGACATTATCGCGTTTGTTCAATGCCGGTCCGGTGTTGGAGCGCCAATTCCGGCCGATACTGCCGAATTATTCCGGGTAAAGCATCTTCGTAAGATACCTGAGATCGACACACGTCTTGGGCCGCCGAAGTCAGCCGGCGAAGGCTCCGAGCGCGATCGAACATGGGCTAGTATCGTACCAAAACGGAGTGGTGAAGTCCTCGAAGTTACGGCGGAGAGGATCCTGACTAAGTTGGACGGTGGCCGAAGACAAAGCTATCGGCTGCGCGGGATGACTCCGTATGTGAGGCGCGGATCTCGTTTTTCGGCAGAACGAGAGTTCATAGCCGGACTGCCCCAACAGAAGGTGTCGTTTGCGGAGTTAGGCACACAATTCTGGGATCCTCGCAGCCTTGCAGATGGCAGCCCGCTGGATCAGTACATTACGGCCAAGGCGCTTGGCACTGTGGGCTTGAAAAGCGATCACGCGCTCTTGCGCGCTCTATACCAATGTGAAGATGCCAGGGTATCCCTCGAAGCCGCAGGCAGCCTCGCCAAGCTCGGCAGCAGCGCCGGACTCGATTGGCTTGAGCGAGAGATCGCAAATCCACGCGATGGCTATCTGCGCATGGAAGCTGTGTTCCTACTGTCGGAGATGAGAGGCTCACCGGTGCAGCAGCAGGCAGCGAAGCTATTGGCCGAAATCGGTGGGCGTGCAGTTCTTGTCGGAGATGAAAGCCGACAAGCAGCAATTTGGGGGTTGGGTCGTGCGGGATTGCACGCCTACTCGGAGCTTTTACCTTTCCTTGATGCAGACGACGAAGATGAGAGGATTCACGCGACCGTTGCGTTTGGACCCGAGCTACCAGGTGAGGTGGTAAGTAAGCTGGTTTCGATTGTCGGCAATGACAGCGGATCAGACCGGCAAAGAGCTTCGGCGTTGCACATTCTTTCGCGATTGAATGATGTTGACAGCACCGCGAGGCAACTTTGCGAGGTTGCAACCGGGAGCACCAAACTTGCGTCGGCCTGGGCGCGAGCGGCATTAGGCTCGATGGAACCGCATAAAGTTCGCAATGTCATTCGCGACCAAGCACTACTTGAGGACATTCTGCCGTTGCAATTGTTGTCCACGGCCACGAATTGGACGCGCAATGAGAGCACAGCAGAGTCGATAAATTTCGTACAGAAGCAAACTGTCTTTTCAGATTGATCCAGCGATCTCGAACTTCCGCGTAAGGAGTTGATCCCCTTGGCCCCTGTCGCCAGGGACTGAGCGTCCGTCAGACGTTCGAGTCCGGAAAGGCCGCCTTGCGCTTGGCGATGTACTCGAGCAGCGCCTCATCGATCGCCGGATCCATCGGCGGGAGGACATACTCGGCGAGCTGCTTCTTCCACAGCGTATTGGCGCGTTTGGTCATGTCGGGCGACCCCTCGGCCTCCCACTGCTCGTAGCTGTTATTGTCGGCCAGCGGCGATCGATAAAAGGCGTTCTCGAAATTGGCCTGGGTATGGGCGCAGCCCAGGAAGTGCTTGCCGGGTCCCACTTCGTGCATAGCATCGAGAGCCTGGCCGTTCGGCGACAAATCCACGCCCGCAAGCAAGGTATGCATCATGCCGGCCTGATCGACATCCATGACGAATTTCTCGTAGCCCATGGCGAGGCCGCCCTCCAGCCATCCGGCCGTGTGCAGTACGAAATTGACTCCGGCGAGACAGGTCGGCAGCAAGGTATTGGCCGACTCGTAGGCGGCCTGCGCATCCGGGATTTTCGATGCGCACAGGCTCCCGCCCGAACGAAAGGGAATTCCGAGGCGGCGCGCCAGCGCTGCCATGGAGTACAGCACCAAGGCCGGCTCGGGAGTTCCGAAGGTTGGGGCGCCCGACTGCATGGAAATCGAGGAGGCGAAGCTGCCGAGCACCACCGGCGCCCCGGGATTGACCAATTGCACGAACGCGAGCCCCGCCAGGGCCTCGGCGAAGGTTTGCGCCACCGTGCCCGCCACGGTGACCGGGGACATGGCGCCGGCCAGAATGAAGGGCGTGATGATCAATGCCTGATTGGCACGCGCATAGACCTTGGCCGCGCCCAGCATGGTCGCGTCATAGGTCATCGGCGAGTTGACGTTGATCAGATTGATGATGGTGGTCTTCGGGCGCCCGGTCAGCGGATCGTTCAGTTCATCGGCGAACACGATGTTCGCCAGGGCGACGGAATCCGCGGCCCGCTCGGGCGCCGTCACCGAACCCATGAACGCCTTGTCGCTGTATTTGAGGTGGCTGTACACCATGTCCAGGTGGCGCTTATTGACCGGCAAATCCACCGGCTCGCAAATCGTGCCTCCCGAATGGTGCAACGCGTGCGACGAGTACGCGAGCTTGACGAAATTGCGGAAGTCTTCGATCCGCGCGTAGCGGCGGCCTTCGTCGAGACTGCGCACGAACGGCGAGCCATAGGCCGGCGCGAACACAGTGTTTTTGCCGCCGATGACCACGCTGCGCGCCGGATTGCGCGCATGCTGGGTGAACTCACGCGGCGCGCTCTTCTGTATGAGCGAACGGCACATGCCCCGGGCGAAGTGCACGCGTTCGCCTTTCACATCGGCGCCGGCGGTCTTCCATATCTCAAGCGCCTCGGCGTCGTCGCGAAAGTCGATGCCGATCTCCTCGAGAATGGTATCGGCGTTGTGCTCCATCAGCGCGAGGCCTTCCTCGTCGAGCACCTCGTAGTAGGGAATCTTGCGCGTGATGTAGGGGATCGACGCTCCCGCGC
>JBARBX010000058.1:0-2229 GCA_049793535.1 Steroidobacteraceae bacterium
TGCAAGAGGTGTGCCCCGTGTCGAAGCCGCTGAAGCGCGAGAGTAAAGCGCGGGCGGCGGGACGCTGAAGTCGACGCGGGCTTAGATGGTGAGCCCGCACACAAATTTGTGACCGGGGAGCGGCGGCAGTCGGCCAGGTCCAGTCGGTCGAGTCCCAGATTGGCAGGGCGGATAGCGGACGGTCAGTTAGTGCGCTAGGGTGCTCTTGTCATGGGCCAAAGCAACCTGCCAGATTTTGAGATCATAGCGCGCTCGCCGATATCACGGGGCATTTGCGATGCTGGAATATTCACTTTTGCACAGCTTACGCAACGAGTGGCTGAAATCCCTTATGGAAGAACAAGCTCCGAATCGCCACTCGCCGTATTGATCCAAAATCGTGGAACATGCAGCTCAAAGCACCGACTACTGGCAGAAGTGGCGCAGGAGTTTCAACAGTACGCCATTACACTGACAGTCGGCATCTACAACATGCGTGAGGACAATACCCCGGGCGTTGGTGCAATTCTTGATGCCGCAGGCGTTGCTTCAATACCGGAGGCTCATTGTTATCTGAAGGTGGACGACTCACGATTCGACTTCACGGGGTTGCGGCGGGGTGCAACCTCGCCATTTCAGTCATTGCTATATGAAACGGCTGTTTCGCCCAAGGATCTTCTCCAACATAAGAAGCACTTACACGCGAATCGCCTGTTGAGTTGGGCTGGCCAACATGGTCTTTCGCTTGACGATGCGTGGACTATTCGCGAAGCATGTATTTCCGCGCTCGCACAGTTGTAGCGCCGCGACCTGCTGTCCGCCGGCGACGGTTGTGGGTGCGTCGGTATCCGTCATGATCAAGGAGGAATGCAATGGTGCGGATCACACTCAATGCGGCGACGTGGCGTGGGCCCTCTCTGGTCCTTTTCACGGCAGTTGAAATCGCTGCCGCATCGATTGCATTCAAGGTAGGCTAGCCAGGAATGGCACTTCAGCGCGTGCCCCTCGTCAGAATAATTCTATAAAAGGCTCACGGAATGAAGAAGTGTAGAGTTCATGTCTGCTCTGGTATCTCCGCGGCGATAGTCATTCTTGCCACCGGCGGGTGCGTCAGCCAGGGAGCGCTCGCTGCCATCAAGAAATCCCGGACGCCGTATCTCGATTGCTTCTAAATAATCCCCAAGGTATACGCCTTGAGTGTCGCGGCGGCGCGGGTGGAACATTCCAGTTTTCGGAAAATGCTTTCCACATGCGTACGGACCGTACTCGGACTCACGCCCATACTATGGGCCACCTCCTTGTTGCTTTCTCCCAGGCTGATCCTGGCCAATACCTCGGTCTCTCGATCCGTTAATACGGTGCCAGCCTTCGCGGGCGGCTTCAACCGCTGGCCATTTGCCGCCGCCAAGACAGCATCGACAACGACAGGGTCGAAGGGCCCGCGCCGAGCCTCATCACGCAAGAGCGCGTTGGCGTCATCCTTGCTGAAGGGCCCGCGCCATGGCCTGGACGAACACAATGCCATCCAGGCAACGGCTGTTGCCAGCGTACGTTGAGGGACGCTGATCGATTCACCGGCAACACTGCGAAAATAGCCCGTGCCGTCCTGCCGCTCATAGGCGTGCGAGGCCAGAGTTACTTCCAGTGTCAAACTGCGGATGTGCTGTGCCGCGCGCCAAGTCCAGTATGGAGCGAGCCGGACCTGCTCCCAGGCCGACGCATCCAGGCGACCTGGCGTATTCCATACCCAATTGGGTATGGCGGCACGACCGATACCGTGTATCAGTCCCGCGCTGTACGCCTGCTCCCTGACGATTGGCGCCTGTCCTTGCAGCTCGGCTGCGGCGCGCGCAAGTTCGGCTGCGCGGCGGGAAAATCCGGCTAGCCACGGTAATTTCAAATCGATCACGTCGGCAACCAGCGTTAACGGAATCTCAGTCGACGCGTTGGCGGCGGCCAATCGAAAATCGAACGTCTGCGACTCGTCCGAATCGAGTCGCGCAAGCCAATCCCGTGCAAATCGGCTCAGCAACTTGACCAGCTCATCGGGATATTTGACGTTGCTTTTACTGCCGACATAGGTCAGCGCCGCATCCACACCGTGAACGCGGCTTAGAGATTCCAGATCTCCGGCCAGCGCTACGCGATAGACCGACACAGGCACATCCGGATGCTTTAGCAACCCCGGCACGCCTTGCCCATTGTAGGTTTCGAAGATATGCCGCAATCCCATCTCGACCGCGTGGGGCA
>JBARBX010000059.1:0-4434 GCA_049793535.1 Steroidobacteraceae bacterium
GATGTTGCCGCCGTGCAAATTGGTGGCGGGCAGAAGGATGGAGTTGATATCTCGATAGCCAAGATTGCCGGTCGCACCGGTGAACACAAACGCGGGATTGTTGAGATTGTTGGCTTGCGTCGACAAATCGATGTTGGTCGCCGAAGTGAACGAGCTTCCGGCGGCAGCGGTCAGCGCGCCGCTTTCCGTGATGCCGCCCCCCCCGGGTGCCGGCGCCGTCGCCGTCGCGGTCAACGTTCCGCCGACCGTGGAGGTGCCGAGGTTGAGCGCATCCGCGACAATGGCGGCATTGCCCGTGGCGCCCGTGGTGTTCAGAGACACCGCACCGCTGAACGTGTTTGCCGCACTCAAGACAATGGTCTGATTGGTGGTGTCGGTCGTGAAAGTCGCCGCGCCGGCCGCCACAGCGCCTGTTTGCGCGATCCCGCCCGTCGTGGCTTCCACGGTCAGCGCGCCGCCGACGGTCGTCGCCCCCAAACTCACCGAATCGCCCGTGATTTGCACAGTGCCCACGGGATCGGTCCCGGTGCTTCCCGACGCGTTCAGGGTGCCGCTCGCCACCACGGGCGAACCCGCGCCGACGAGCTTGATGGTGCCGCCGCTGTTGTCCAAATTCACCGCGCGAATGACACCGCTGGTATTGACGGCGTTTGTGAACAAAGCGGCGGCGACATTGGCGGACAGCGTCACGGCGGCACCGGTCAAGGCAGCAGGACCCGTGACCGCGACCGCGCTGGTCGCGCTGCCGTTATTGACGTTGATGGCATCGCCGGCGGCGGTCGACAAGGCGAAATTCAAACCACCCCCGTTGAGTGCGGTGATGGTCGCGACACGGCCTGCGGCGAGGTTGATCGACCCAAATCCGACATTGATCGTTCCCGTCGCGCCCGTCTGCGTCGCCGCGACGCTGTTGCCGATCAACGCCACGTAGCCAAGGACGCCGTTGCTCGCGGTAATGTTCCCGTCGTTGGTCACGGCGCCGTTGGCCGGCGTGGCACCGCCGCCATCATTGATCGTGAGGGGATTGTTGGGATTGGCGAGCCAGGTCGGGATATCGCCCTGCAAGCTCGATGCGATGAAGCCGCCGACGTTGACGACGGCGCCCTGTCCGATGACGATGCCGTTGGGATCGAACAGCCAGACGCTGCCGCCGACCAATGTCGGATTGCTCGTCAGCCGAGACTGCAAGGTTCCGGCAATAATTGTGGCTGAGCAACCCGAACACGAGATGGAGTTGTACGCAACGGCGCCGGTGTTGGGTTGCATGAAGGTGACGGTTTCGCCCGACAAAATATCGAAAGCCTTGGTGGGTGTACTGCCGGCGCCACTCGGCGTCCAAACGATGGCCAGATTTTCTGACGTCTGATTCACCGTCAACGAGTTGGTCCCCGGTGTGAAGGTGGCGACGCCGGTCCCTTGAACGGTCGGCGTGCCCGGCAAGGCACCCGCCTGTCCCGCGCAAAACACACCGTAGCTCGCGCCCAGAGCCAGCGCGAATGACGACTGACGGAAGGAGCGTTTGGTGGCGACTTTACCCATAATCGAACTCCAAGAATCGGCCGGCGTAGGCCCGCGAACCCTTAAAACGTCAAACCCAACGAGCCGTAGACGTGGCTGGTCTTTGAATCGGTGAGGCGAATGAACGGATCCGGCGAGATCTGGCGTGCCCAGCTCACGCGCGCGTAAAAGCGATCCGGCAGATTGAACTGCAATGCCGCGCCCCAGTCGCGCATATCGACCGTGGGCACATTCACGCCGATCGAAGCAGGAACGGAATTGGTGGTGCCCCTGGCGTAGTCGGCAAATAGAGAGAACTGCAGCAGGTCTCCCCAGGTCTTGCCGCGAAACCCCGCAACATGGGCAAAGCCGGGGGCGCCGATGACGTATTCGAGGGTCCCGTAGTAACCCTTGTCACCGACGTAATCCGCAACTCCGAAGCCGCGCACGTTGGACGGGCCGCCCAGTGCGATCTGTTCCAATGTTGGCAGTGCGTCGCTGCTGCTTTGTCCGGCCACCGTCGCGACGATGCTTTGATAGCGTGTCAGGCCCTGCTGGCGCTGCAGATGAAAGCCGATCACATTGTAGGAACTGGCGGAGCCCAAGCGCACCTGCGTATCGCCGGTATCCGGCGTGGATTGAGATCCGTGCAGATAACTCACATAAAGATCATTGAAGCCGCGCAAAGTGTCCGAATAGCGCCAGCCGATCAGGCCCGAGAAATCGCGGACATATTCCTGGCCGGGCAGGCCGACGGGCGTCGTGACGTCCGCGCGCTTGTCGGCAAAGGTGATGTCGCCGTAAAAATCAGCGCGGCGGGTGCGGAAGAAATCCTCGTGATAAGAAATGGATCCGGCTTTGACTTTGCCGGTCACGCCCAATCTCTCGCCGACGTCGTAGGCATTCAGTGAATAATCCACGGCGAACGAACCGCGCGCGGCGAACACCGGAATTTGATAATCGACGCCGCCGTAATTGGTGTGCGCCGCGCTATCGCCGCTGGTTTGGGTGTGCAGCCCATAGACGCTGAAGCGGTCGCCCAACCCTAAGGGATTGTTCCATCGCAGATTGACGCTGCCGCGATCCTCGCCCGCAAGCTTGGTGCCGAAATTGTCCAGACCCACGGTGGCGTCGATCACCTGCTCATGCTGCACACGCAGCACCAGGTCGCTGGTGCCCACGGCGGTCCCAGGCGTCACGACGCCGAATACTGTCACACCGGGATAGTCGGTCAGCCGCAGCAATGCGGCGTCGGTCGCGGACTGTTCGAACGGGGAACCGATCAGCGGGGAGAACGGCGCAATCAATGCGCTGGCACGCGTGTGCTTGTTGTTCTCGACCTTGACCGCTTCCAGGATGCCCTCGAGGACGCGCAGCTGAACCACACCGCCGTGAATTTCCTGAGCCGGCACGACCACCTGCGCCAGTACCAATCCATGCTTGTGGTAGGTATCGGAGAGCTGTGCCGCAATTTGCTGCAACTGATTGACGGTGAAGCCGGTTGCCGGCTGCCCCTTCAACCGAGCGCCGAGCTGCTCGTTGAGCATCTCCACGGTCAACCCTAAATTCGCGTGATCCTTCGCGTCGATCAGCTTGAATCCCTTCACGACGAGGCGCGGGCCCTCTTCCAGACCGAGAGGCCGGTCGAGCATCGGCGGCACGGCGAGCATGGGTGCCGCGGGCGGCGCAATGTTCGGCGTGGCCGGAGGCAACGGTTGCTGGCCGCCGGGGGTGGCCTGAGGCGGCACTTGCGAATAGGCCAAGCCGGGCAAGAGCGCGGCCGCCACCACGCAGCAGGCGAGGAAAGCTCGTGAGCGTCTCAATTTATGTCCCTCGAAATTGGGCACGTCATCCCTCAGTGGCGCGCGAGACCAACGACTAGCGAGGCGCTACTCGCCGCAGCTACATCACGAATGGAACTCGTTTGGCACTGTCGATTTTATGGTTGTCGTTGGTCAATCAGAAACAGCAGTCTCATCTGAGGCTAATCGGTCTTCATCGCAATTACAAGCGCTTGGCGGGTGCCGCAACTGAATATTCGCGCGGCGGAAATATGTTGGCCTCTGAAGGCGTTACGTTACATCCTCAGCGCGCCGCTTCATCATGGTGCGATCTCGCGCACCAGTCGAATTCCAGTGAGCGCATCCTTCGTATTCATATCCAACTTGTCGCGCGCCGCCGTGCGCAATTTCGGCAGCGTGTCGCGATACGAACCGCCGCGCACCACCCGCAACGGTCCCGAGCCGGCACGCGCCGAGCCGTCGGTGGGCGCGCCGTTGTAGTTTTCAAACCACATGTCGGAGACCCACTCGCGCACATTGCCGGCCACGTGCTTCACCTTCCAGTTGTTGGCTGACACCTCCATGGTCTCGTCCGCCGGCGTCGTAGGAGGCGCCGATGAGCCCGTATCGAATCGCGCCTGGCTGGCATCCAGCGGCGCATCGGCCCAGAAATCGCCCTTGGAGCCTGCTCGCGCCATGTATTCCCACTCTGCCTCGGTGGGCAGGCGATAGTGCTGGCCGGTGGCCTGGGACAGCCATTTGGCGTAGTCATTGGCATCCTGCCAGCTAACCTGTACGACAGGACGCGACTCACCGGCCCAGGGCTGTGCCGGACAGGATTTGCCGCCTTGACGGCAGTAGCGCTCGAAGTCGGAAAAACTCACCTCATTGATGGTCACGGCGAAGGGCCGGGCGATCGTCACCGTGTGCGCCGGCTGCTCGTCGGCGTTCGCGCCGCTCCCCATGGTGAAGCTGCCCGCAGGGATGATGGCCAAACGGGGAGCGTCCGCGCCGCCGGCCAGTGTGTCCTGGCATAGACGATGCCGCGGATTGCTGAAATACCCGCGGCAAGTATCGCTGGCGGAAGCCTGCGCAGCCGCGCCGGCGGACGACGCCGGCGCGCTCGATCCACCGGGCACGGCAGCGGGAACGGCGG